>CANKQY010000003.1 GCA_947485745.1 Bacteroidota bacterium | reverse complement strand
TTCGACAAGCTCAGCCACCGGGCTATTCGAGAAGCTCAGCCACCGGGCTTCGACGAAATCAGGGTGACGGTGAGCAGCCAAGCTCTGACTCTGGGCAAATCAACTAACATACAAAAACGAAAATCCAGAATTCAGAATTACTCAATTTTTAATGACTTTTTGGATGTAACTATTGTTGCTTCCAGATTCTAGTATTTTTAGGAAATATACGCCTGGTTGGTATGCGCTGAGGTCGATGGAAATTGTTTGGGGGCCTGAGGTGATTTTGGTTTCGGAGAATAACAGTTTACCAGTTATGTTATAAACCTCAAAGCTATTCTGGGAATTGGGTTGTGTGGTAATGTTTAACCAAAAATTTGTATTAAATGGGTTAGGATAAACGCCTCCAATATACCATGGATTGCTATTTTGTAGGCTAATGGTTTTTGAATAAGAAAAGTTGCCATCAATGTCTTCTTGCTTGATCCGATAATAAATGGTTTCGGGCAATCCAGAATTAAGTTTATGGGCAAATTGGTATTGGTTCAAACCTAATTTATTGGGATTGGTAATGGCTATTTTACCAGCCACCAAGAATGTGTTGCCATCTACACTATATTCAATTACAAATGCTTTGTTATTCAGTTCTGATGTGGTGCTCCAGCTTATTTGTGCTTCATTCCAATTGGTTTGTAAGGCACTAATTGACAACCATTTTACGGGCAAAGCAAGACTATAAATTGGGGCTCCGCTAATAAGCAATGAAAAGGATTGCGCAACTTGATTTTGCAATTGCCCTTTGTGCTTCACTTTTATTTTATACCTACCAATGGGCAATGCAGTGGTATAAATTTGCTCTACATTATCGCGTTTATTATCTCCTGTTATTGCCGCGAGTGATGGGCTTGCAGGATTTAATACAAATGGAAATGCGAGTGTATTACCAGCCATATTTGTTAAGCGAATATCCAAATCATTTATCAATTTGGGTGTGGTATCATTGTATGCAGGAGCCACTGTTATTCCTTTCGGATCTGTCCAACATATTGTTACCCGTAAACTATCTCCACTTGTAACATATACTTCTTTTATAAATGAATCATTGTTATTGAGCGAGGCTTCAAATATTGAATTCTTGATAGAATCTTTTAAGCATAATGCAGCATTGGCAATATTTGGCAGGCCCCAACCACATTCATAATCTGGACCAGGGTTAACCTTGCACCTATCGGCAGTATGAATGGCCAAGCCTTTTAAGGTGGCATTGCGCATATAAGTTCCTTTGAGTTGGTGGTGGTATTGTTGCAATAACAATAAGGAACCACAAACATTTGGAGACGACATAGAAGTGCCACCCAAGCCAGCATAGGCAGAATCGTTGGCCGAACCAACACTCATGATTACACCACTTGCACCAACCAAATCGGGTTTAATTCTGCCATCATCTGTGGGGCCCCAAGAGCTGTATGAAAGCATATTGACAGAACTTGGTCCAGCATAGCCGTTTGGAATTACTTGAACAGCACCAATGGTTAATATATTTTTTGCATTGCCAAAAGTGGAGATACAATCATAAGGCCCAACGGTATCGCGGGTTGCGGTGCTGAGTGCCCACGCGGTGTCTTTCCAATAATAATGCAAAGTACCAGGAGCAACACCACTTCCTCTATCATTACCGCCAGCTTTTACCATTAAGTAATATGGATTCTGAACCATAACACTGTCCCAAATTCTGCTGCGATTATCATAATAACCAAACTTCCAATCTTTGAGCCGGTTTAAAGTTGAATCACCGTACCAATACAAATTACTACCTATATAAGTCCATGCGGTGATACTCGCATAAGAGTGGTTTGATAAAAATAAATCTGGAGCAGCTCCAATAATTTCGGCATTGTCGTTTGTGAAGTTCCAATTGCGCAATTGAGATTGATGGCTCATCCCTCGAATATTTGGGTTCAAACCGCTAGCAATCATATTGCCAACCACAGCTGTAGTATGACCGCTGAGTGCGCTTGGCGCGTCAACTACCACTACCCTGCCCACTAATTCTATGTGAGAAGTTCGGGCTGAACCACCATCCCAAACGGCTAATTTATTTAAACCAATGCCACTTAAATTTAATCCGAGTGAACCTCCGGTCCAAAGTTTATTTGTTGCTATGGTTTTGGCAGCATCTAGGTTATTGCAAGTACATAAAAATTGTGGTTGACCACGAAATCCAAAGCCATCGAAGGTACAATTAGCGCCTGTTTCGGTGGTAAAATACAATGGTATTTTAGCATTAGAATTGGCATATTGTTGGTATTCGCGCCAAAATTGTTTGCTTGTTGTTGGATCAGGCTCATAAAAAAAAGAAGCCTTTTGCGCAGAAAGAGTTGCTGCACAAAAGGCTATAAATACAAATGCTAAAAAATTGGCTTTCATTATTTGGGTGTTACCAAAGATTTAATTTTTTCTTCCAAAGAAAACTCATCGCCTTCAACATAGCCACTATGTTGGTATACTACTTTTCCGTTTTGATCCAACAAAAATGTGTGTGGAATTTGCACAATGTTCAAGGCACGCTGTAAATCTTGGTTCACATCCATGATTACCTCAAATTCCCAACCCTGGCCATCAACATAAGGCTTTACTTTCTGAATATTTCTTGCATTATCAGTGCAAACTGCTATCAATTGGAGGTCGTATTTATTCTTCCAATCGTCGTAAAGGTCGCTGACATTGTTTAATTCTTTTTTGCATGGAGAACACCAAGTAGCCCAAAAACTAACGATAGTTATTTTACCACTTTTAGAATAATCCGACATGTTTTTAGATTTGCCATTCATGTCTTTTAGCACCAAATTTGGCATGGTTTGGTCGTCTTTCTGCGCCATTGCAGCAAAACTTAAAAAGGAAACGAAGGCTAAAATGAGTGCTTTTTTCATGGTGCTAATATAATATATTTTAGGCTTGCAAAATACTTGCCACAATTATTTTTTATCAGATTCTTTGGGATAATACCTTTTCATACCAATTAAAAAATTACCCTCATCTAATTTAAATTCATTTTCATCACTGTAGGGTAAATCATATATTTTCCATTTACGTTCAAAGCTTAAATAATCAAATCCACCTTTTGTTAGGGTTACTTTTGCAGGCAATTCTAGTGAGTTTACATCTGTTTTTAGGTGATAATGAAGCTCGTTTAACCCGTTTTTTTGAACAATATAATACTCTATTACAGGAATAGCTGCATGGTATAAATATTGGTCGAAGAAAGGTCCAAAATTATAGCCAGTTCTTTTAATGAAATAATTCTCAATTTGCTTGCTACTGACAATTTTATGATAAAACTCTTTATTCAAGTCTTTAAGTGTATTGAACCAAAGGGAATCATTGTCGAGGATACCTCGCATGGTATGTAAAATCCAAGTACCTTTGTAGTAGTTATCATTATCGGGTCTATTAAAGTTAACTCCTCTCTGCCCAATAACTGGCTTGTTGTTTTTGATATTTCCCCTTTGTGTTTTTAAGTATTGAACAGCTCTAAATTTACCGTATTGTTTTTCAACATACAAAGCCTCGCTATAAGTTGTAAAACCTTCATGTATCCACATATCTGCCTTGTCTGAAGCAGTAATGCTATTGGCAAACCACTCATGACCACTTTCATGAATAATGATAAAGTCGAAACCATAATTATTGTTTTGGTAGTTATTGCCATAGGCCACGCAACTTTGGTGTTCCATTCCCCAATAAGGTGTTTCAACTAATTTATAGCCATCTTGGTAAAAAGGGTAAGGACCAAAATAAAATTCAAAGGTTTGCAGCATTCTTTTTACCTGCTGAAAATGCGTTTTTGCTTTGCTTGCATTTTGTGGTAAAACATAATAATCGAGCGATAAACGTTCATTTTTAGCATTCACATAAATATCTTCTATGTGCTCATAATTGCCAATATTGATAGAAATATTATATTGGTTAATTG
The DNA here is from genome assembly GCA_947485745.1 of Bacteroidota bacterium. GTDB lineage: Bacteria > Bacteroidota > Bacteroidia > UKL13-3 > UKL13-3 > B1. The sequence goes on along the minus strand of CANKQY010000003.1, from coordinate 84,685 downwards.
GCGACAGCACTTGCCAATCAAATTCGGTATAGCCATCTAACCTATTTTTTGAGCCTATGAAACGTCCGTTACTTACACCAATTAGGCCTTTGGGTACTATCAGTTTCATTTTCATCATTTCGGGCTCATCATTCCACTGATCTTTGCAAGGCAACCAACAAGATGGTCCAATACCCTCGCAAGCTAATCCTATCCAATCATAACCACTGCTATCTTTACCCCAAACAAAACCGCCATCCCAGGGTGCTTTTTGGGCAATAATTGGTTTTCCAGAAAAGAAAATGGTGAATGCAATGGTATCATTTTTAGGAATTGTTGCCGGAAACTGGATAATGAAAGAATTGGAATCTCTTACATATGGAATGTTTGAACCAAGATATGAAATTGCCGAAACTTTGATTTGAGGAAACAAATCAAGTTCAATCGTATTTAGGCTATTTAGCGCCGAAATTTGAATAGTATTAGCACCCTCAATTGATTTTAATTCGGGCTGAACCTTCACAGAAATATCGTAAGAAATAAGGTTATAATTGCTTTTGAGTTTTGGATTTTTCGCAAACAATTGTGAAGTAAAAAGAAGGCTAAAAATTAAACTTTTTCCGCCTATAAACAGCAACCTTTTAATCATCGAATCGAATACCCGTAGCAACTTTGTATTTGATATAATCATTGAATTTAGGACTGAATAGCTCTCTTTCTTCATATTCAATTGTTACATTTTTATTCTTTCCTTTTTGTAATAATTTTTCAGAATTCTTGAAATATTCGAGCCAAATAATCTTTTGATCTCTCCCATCTTCATCTTTCAAAACAATGGTAATGAATTGCTCATTTACCAATTCAATGATGGTGCCTTCAATAGAATTAGTAACTGGATCATCTGAGGTGATTCTGGTAATCAATTGGGTAAAAACCGGACAATTAGATGCCATTTTTAAACCAACTAACCTTCCTAATTTTTCGCCCTCGCCTTTGTTAACTTTCTTCATGTCCACATCATATTTCTGCTTCAGTTCCTTTTCAAAAGGTTGTGCAGCTTGCATCATGCAAAGACCTAATTCAATGGTTAGTTTTTCCTTAGGCAATTTCTCAAAATCCAATTTGGTTACACAATCGCAAGTGCGCGATGATATAGAATCTAGGACATCTTGGGCTTTAATTTGTGAAATAGAAAATAAAAGTAGTAGTGCTAAAATAGTTTTTTTCATTTGGTATTATTTGGAGTTGGTTTATTTTTTTGCCCAATTAGCGAGCAAAATAGGTATATATTCATGAAGCGCAAAACGTAATTAAAAAACGGGCAAATAATCTCTATTTCTAATAAATAATAAAAAAACGTTATTTATAAACTAATTCACCATTTTGCAATTTCTTCTGTTTGAACCAACTTAAATAAAATGCAAAAAAACTATATTCAGGTACAAAAAACGGCTCGGTACTTTACCATTGGAGAGCTGGGCAATCAAACTCAATACATTTGGCTCATCATTCATGGGTATGCACAAACGGCAGAATCATTTATTTCTAAGTTCAAGGAGCTTGGATCAAACCATTTTATTATTGCCCCAGAAGGATTGAATAAGTTCTACTCTAGGGGATTTACCGGAAGTCCGGTGGCAAGTTGGATGACGAGTTTAGAACGAGAATCTGAAATTGAGGATTACTGTAATTACCTAGAAACCTTGGTTCAAACTTTAAAAATTAGTGACTACAGCCATTGCAAGATAATTGTATTGGGGTTTAGCCAAGGCGTTTCAACCCAAACAAGATTTATCAATAGTAGTTCATTATTACCCGATTATTTGATTATGGTAGCAGGCGAAATTGCAAAGGAATACCAAGAAGTATTGCCAGATAAATTAGCAAGCTTAAAAAGCCTGTATTTAATTGGTAATGAAGAAAAAATAATAAGTGAAGAAAAAAATACTGCCATGCAAAAATTATTGGAGAAGGCCAATTGCAGTTTTGAAACCTTTACGGGAAAACACGAGGTAAATGAGTCGACAATTGGGTATATTTTAGCCTTTATCGCAAAATAAACATTCTGAATTCAGAATTCAGAAATAATTCTTAAACTTGCAACAAAATAGAAAGATAATTTAAACAATGAATAATTTATTAAAAGGCAAAAAAGGCATCATCTTTGGTGCATTGAATGATAAGAGTATAGCTTGGCAAGTGGCTTTAAAATGCCATGAGCAAGGAGCAGAATTTGTATTAACCAATGCACCAATTGCGATGCGAATGGGCGAAATAAATAATTTGGCTGCAGTCTGCAACAATGCCCAAATTATCCCTTGCGATGTGAGTAAGAATGAGGATATGGAAAACCTAATAACCAAATCAATGGAAATTTTAGGCGGTAAAATTGACTTTATCTTGCACTCTGTTGGAATGAGTTTGAACATAAGAAAAGGAAGACATTACACTGATTTAGATTATAAATGGATGCATGAAACCTATGATATCAGCTCAATTAGCTTTCACAGGTTATTGAAAGTTTGTTATCAAAAGGATGCCATTAATGATTGGGGATCTGTGCTGGCTTTAACATATATAGCGGCCCAACGCGTGTTTCCTGATTACAATGAAATGGCAGATGCAAAAGCCTTGTTAGAATCGGTTGCCAGGAGCTTTGGTTACCATTATGGCAAGCGCAACAAAGTAAGGGTAAATACCATTTCTCAGAGTCCTACGCCTACAACTGCGGGTTCTGGTGTAAAAGGTTTTGGCGACTTTTTTGATTATGCTTCTGCCCTTTCACCTCTAGGTAACGCCAGTGCTGAGGCATGTGCAGATTATTGTGTATTAATGTTCTCAGATTTAAGCAAGATGGTAACTATGCAGAATTTGTTCCATGATGGCGGTTTTAGCAATACCGGCTTTAGCCAAGATGTATTTAAATTAATGGAAACAAAGCAGTAATCAATTGATTCAATAAACAAAATTAAGGCTTCATAAAATTAACAAGTTGATTAGGTGATATAGACCAAAGTTAACATCGGTTATCTTGACTCATTTAAGAAATTGAATAGTCTCAATTCAAAGATAGGACAAATTAATTATGAGGTATGAGGTAAGAGGTAAGAATTTATAGTTATTAGCATTCTTGGGCGGAGTTTTCTGGAAAGCTATTTCCGTTTGCCTTTAAAGGTTCGTTTATGCTCTGGTTTAGAGGTGCGAGGAGAATAGATTGGCGCAGCTCCTAATGAGGCAGGAAGCGGCGTTTTGGGGATTTCGCGCTCAATTAGGCCCTCAATGGCATGAAACCTGCGTTGGTCTTTTTCATTGATAAAAGTTATTGCGGTTCCTTTGGTTTCGGCTCTGGCAGTACGGCCAATTCTGTGAACGTAATCTTCTGGATCTGGCGGCACATCATAATTTACCACAAGGTCTATACCATCTACATCAATACCACGCGATAAGATATCAGTTCCTATAAGAACCTGCACCTTTCTGCTTCTAAAGTCGTTCATAAGCTCTTCGCGTTCCTTTTGTTCCAAATCGGAGTGGAATGATTTTGCTTTCAACCCAATCTTTTTGAGTTCAAACTGTAGGCTTTTTACCTTGTCCTTTGTACCAGCAAAAATGATAACACTTTGATAGCTTGTTCCTTTAAATATCTCACCTAATAAAGGTATCTTTTGGTTATCGTAAGTCATGTATGCCTGCTGATCTATACCTGCAGCAGGCTTTGAAATAGAGATACTAATTTCTTCAGGTTTATATAAAATCTTAGAAGCTAATGTACGAATTTTGGGAGGCATGGTTGCCGAAAATAACAGTGTTTGTCGGTCTTTGGGCAGATAAGAGATAATCTTTACAATGTCGTCATAAAAACCCATGTCTAACATTCTATCTGCCTCATCCAAAACCAAATGCTCTAATTTGGTAAAGTTGATATCGCCTGATGCAAGTTGCGAAATTAGCCTGCCAGGAGTTGCAATAATAATATCAGCACCATGTTTCAATGCTTTCTTTTGTTGTTCCCAAGTGGCGCCATCACCGCCACCATAAATTGGAATAGAACTCACCTGAATATAATAGCTGAAGCCCTGCACTTGCTGATCTATTTGCATGGCTAACTCTCTTGTAGGAGCTAAAATTAAAGTATTTAAATGGCTATGATCTGATTCTGCAATTTTATTCAAAATTGGCAAAACATAGGCTGCTGTTTTACCCGTGCCAGTTTGGGCGCAGGCAATAAGGTCTTTGTGTTCAAGAATAACCGGAATTGCCATTTCCTGTATGGGTGTTGGCTTATTGAATCCCATGGCATCCAATGCGTCCATGAGTCCGTAATCAAAATAGAAATCGTCGAATGTCAAATTAGTTTTTTTTGCAATATAGGGTTATGTAGGTGATTTATTGGCAGTTTTCACTACTAAGAAACAAAGTAACTATTTTTGCCACCAAGGCGCTAAGGCACCAAGATTTTTTTATTAAAGAAGTAAAAAAAAGAAAAACTCCGTGCCTTGGTGACTTGGTGGCACTTCTTTAGTGATTTAATTGTTGCTTTATGTATTGGCAGTTTTCACTACTAAGAAACAAAGTAACTATTTATTTATTAGTTATAAGGAAAAATAAAATAATACTTTTAAAAAATAAAATGGTTGCTTAGTTACTTTGTGTAAAAAACAATCCGGGCATTTGAGGTAAATTAACTAACTTGCAGTATTAATTTTAATAACATGCAAACACAAGCTTATGCAGCATTTGATGCTTCGAGTCCGTTAACACCATATACCATAGATAGAAGAGAAACAGGTGCAAATGATATACAAATAGAGATCATGTATTGTGGTGTTTGCCATTCGGATATTCATCAAGTAAAAAACGAATGGAATGGCACCACCTACCCCATCGTTCCTGGTCATGAAGTAGTTGGGAAAGTTATTCAAATTGGCTCAGAAGTTACAAGATATAAGCTTGGTGATATTGTTGGTGTAGGCTGTTTTGTGGACAGCTGCAGAACTTGTAATCCATGTAAAGAAGGTGAAGAAAATTTTTGCGAGGGTGCGGTTACTTGGACCTATAATTCTAAACCTGCAAATGCAAGTTTGCCAACTTATGGTGGTTATTCTAAGCTAATGGTTGTTGATGAACAATACGCACTTCGGGTTGATCCGAGTATGGATTTGAGCAGGGTTGCCCCATTATTATGCGCTGGGATCACCACGTATTCACCACTTAAACATTGGAAGGTTGGTAAAGGAACAAAATTAGCTGTATTGGGCTTAGGGGGCTTGGGGCACATGGCTGTTAAATTTGGCGTGGCTTTTGGGGCAGAAGTAACCGTTTTGAGTTCAGGCGACAAGAAACGCGAAGATGCATTGGCATTGGGAGCAAAGTATTTTGTAAACTACAACAAAACAGGCGAAGCAGATTGTTTTAAAAACTATTTTGATTTAATCATAGATTCAGTTTCGGCACCACATGATTTGAATTTCTTTCTATCATTATTAGGAAAAGATGGCACCATGGTTTTACTGGGTATTCCCCCTACCAATGTTGACTTTAACCACCGTAGTGTCATCTCAAAAAGACGCAGCTTAAGTGGTTCAAGTATTGGAGGCACCAAAGAAACTCAGGAGATGTTAGATTATTGCGCAGCTAACAATATTTATTCCGATGTTGAAGTGATATCACTCAGTGAAATCAATACAGCTTATGAAAGGATGTTAAATAATGATGTGAAATATAGGTTTGTGATTGATTTGAATCTTTAATAAGTTGGCTAAATTAGGAGTTAATTTAACATTGTATGTTTGAACCTATAAAGAAATTTTTTCTCAAGCAAATGCCATGAAAAATAAGAAAAGGCAAATACAACACTTACTATAAAAAAGATGACTAAATATGGGTTATACATAGAGAACCAATCAAAGCTAACCAGAAGTTGGATTAAGGGGAAATGGTAAATATAAATTCCATATGAAAAATCACCATGTTTACCGAAATTATTTAAAAACTTGAACCCATACGCAACACCCATAATAAGGATAGACAAAGCTATTGGTCTTAAAATTTCTAAATCAAAATGATATTCAACAACAAAAATAATTACAGAAAAAATAGTTAAATATTTTTTGTTGTTTTTATAAAAATCAAAATAATGGTAAAGTGCAATTCCTGATATAAAATAAGTTAAAAAGCCTGGCATTTGGTGTTTCAGTACCATAAAAAAAGAATGTTTTTCAGCAAAAATAACTCCAAGTTTATTTAAAAAAAACTGGTAAAATAACCCCAATACATAAAGTAAAATATACCATAGATAAGGTTTTGAAAATTTATTTCCAAAATAAACTATCAAAGGAATTGCAAGGTAAAATGCAACCTCTACTTTGAGCGTCCATAATGCGCCATTGATTGCACATAGGCTATTAGATGCAAAAACACCTGGAAGACATGGTTCTATGAAATTTAGAAAAAATAGGTTTGCAAATAGGTATTTTGTGAATTGAACATGGATGAAATATTCATTTATTGAATAAGTGCTAAATAAATAAAAAAAGATTGCCGAAAATAAAATGATAAACAAATATGCCGGAAGGATTCTTTTAGCTCGCTTAATGAAATAATCTTTGAGACTTTTAGATTTTAAATAACTTCCGTAAATAAGAAATCCACTAATGATAAAAAAGCCTGTAATAGATAAATGAGTGTCGAAATACGGATTTAAAAATTGTAAATCAGGTGCAACAGATAGGCTAATGCAATGGGAAAAAACTACAACAAAGGCAAAATAAAATCTTAGAAAATCAAAATTATTTTTCTCCATTATATTTTCTGGCCTACCCTCAAATTAAATAGTTGCAATTACTTTGAGTTCAATGGCTATTGGCGTTGGCAAGCAGTTAATTTCTAGTGTTGTTCTACAAGGAGGATCAATGGCAAAATACTCCGCCCAGAGTTTATTGTAAGTTGGAAAGTCATCCTTCATGTTGGTTAAAAAAACGGTTACATCCACAATATTTTCCCATTTGCCACCACTATCTTCCAAGATATTCTTTATATTATTGAAAACAGAGCGACACTGTTTTTCAATATCGTAGCTAATAATATTCCTATTTTCATCTAATTCAACACCAGGGATTATTTTGGTACCTTTTTCTCGTGGACCAACGCCTGAAAGAAACAACAAATTGCCAACCCTTTTTGCATGCGGATAATGACCAACAGGCTCTGGTGCTTTAGATGAATGAATGCTCATAAAATTAAGAATTATCAGGTCGAAAATAACTAAAAAATCGGTATTGAAATAATTTCACCAATGGCTTCAATAAAAGCGTATACCATTTTGGGGAGAGATTGTTGATTTGCCACGCCCTTCTATCTTCAATATTTGCCTTTATTCGGTTCAGAATAGAACGATTACTAGCGCCACCGGTGCGCATCTTAACAAAAAACTTTGGAATATACTGTAACTTAATATTGTGCTTAAATATTAGCCTTAGCATGAGTTCATAATCAGCTGCGCTTTTTAACTTGGTATTAAAGGAACCATATTTTAAATAAACTTCTCTTTTCGCGAAAAAGGCAGGATGAGGAGGCATCCAACCTAAATAAAAATCATTCATTTTGTATAACCCCGAATCCCACAATCGCACTATTTTGTTTGTATTACTCCCCTTAACATAATACAAGTTAGAGTAAACTGCATCACATCCGGTAACTTGAAAAGCCTCAACAACTTGAGAAAGTACATAGGGATGCGCATAAAAATCATCGCTATGTAGCAATGCTATAATGTCGCCTGTAGCCATGGCAATACCTTTATTTAGCGCAAAATAGACACCATCATCTGGTTCTGAAATAAATTTTGAAATGCTATCTCCATAAGATAAAACCATCTCAACCGTTCCGTCTGTAGAGCCTCCATCCACAATAATGTATTCAATCTCCACATTCTTTTGAGAAAGCACAGAGTTTATTGCATCATGAATAATAGCTTGATTGGAGAATACAGCAGTTATAACAGATACTTTCATTATTTCTGAATGCCATTAATGGTATAACGAACTGTATCAAAAAACCAACCATATTTATTAAAGTATCTAAATGCCGAAACAATATGGTATTTAAGCAATTTGAGGCTTTTATATGAACCCTTTTCGTACTGATGAACGATAGAAACTTTAGGATAATAAATGGTTTGAAACTGTAAATTTATTCGCCTACTTAAATCGGTATCTTCTAAATACATAAAGAAACTTTCATCAAACAATCCTACAATTTTTAAGACATCCATGCGCAAAAACATAAAGCAACCAGAAAGATTTGGCACCTCCATAACCTGATTGTAATTCTTATGTTTTAATTCATACTGATCCAATCGAACTTGCAATTTAGCCTTTAAGAATCCAGGAATAAATCTACGCATAATTAAATCGAAAGGGGTGGGGAAAAGTTTGCATAAAAATTGATTTTCGCCATTTGCGTAAAGAACTTTAGGCATTAATAAACCTATATTAGGTTTTACCCTCATATAATCAACCAAAGCTTCAATAGCATTAGGTTCAAACAAAATATCTGGGTTCAAAACTATGTGGTATTCTGCCCAATCAAGCACCATTCTAATTGCCTTATTATGGGCTTTACCATAACCCAAATTGGCATTACAAAAATGGTATTGAATAATATCAGATTTAGGTAATTCTTGCTCTAAGCTGTTTTGGGGTGAATTATCTATTATATGCAAACGAACCTCAAATGGTATTAAGAGAAAAGACTCAATTAACTCGGCAACTTGAGCATATCGATGCTTATAAATAACAATAGAAGCACTAATTTTAATTCTTTGGCCCACATAGCAAATAAAAGGAAATAAAGTAGGTTTACCAATTACTTTTTATATAAATTGTTTGTAATTTCACGCACAAAAATGTTAAATAAGTTTTAAAGAATCATAAAATCATTTAAGGAAATTCCAAAGCAAAACCGCTTGATAATTAAACAAATAGAGTCAGTAAAACTGCTAAATAGCCAAGTTTTATCAGCTATAAACAAACAAAATTCTGAAGCTGGCTTTGCTAATAAACTTGGCCTATTGCATATTGATATTGATGGCAATGATTACCATATTTGGAACGCCATTACCTGCATAAATCCAACCTTAGTAATAATGGAATACAATAGTATTTTTGGCTCGAACCAAGCCTGGACAATTCCATATGAAGCAGATTTTGTAAGGCAAAACAAACACCATAGTCATTTATATTGCGGTTGCTCTTTGCTTTCATATTGCGATCTTGCAGAAGAAAAGGGATATGCATTTATCGGTTCGAACCGAGCAGGCAATAATGCCTATTTTGTAAGAAAAGATAAACTTAAACAACTTCCAGCATTAAGTGCAGAGCAAGGTTATGTAGCATCTAAATTTAGAGAAAGTAGGAACCAAGGAGGCCAACTAACTTTTGCCACAGGTCCCGACAGATTAAAGCTTTTAAAGGGTTTAGATATTTATAATACTCGTACCAAAACCATTGAGAAAATAGCCTAACGTAACTTATTTTTGGAGTTCGAATACTCCATAAATACAATACTGTGACAACTTTTTGCTAAAATAAGTTGATTTGAAAAACGTAGGGCGATAAACATACTTGATATTTACAAAACCAAAACTAGCTAATAAAGTATTCATTTCTGCTTCATCATAAAAATGTTTGTGGTCATCATCCATTGTGTAACCTTTAGTACCCGGCACTGCAACAATTAACTTACCGCTGTTTTTTAGAACTCTTTTTGCTTCAAGCAAAGTTATATTTGGTTCAGTTAAATGCTCTAACACATTATCTAAAATGGCTCCATCAAAAGTATTTTCTGAAAATGGAAATTGATTATTATCAATTGAATACACCTCCCAACCCTGTTCTTTGCAATGATTTACATTTAATTGGTTAATGTCAATTCCAACCGTGTTTGGCCTGCACATTAAAAAATCGCCAATGCCACAGCCGATATCTAAAACTTTGCCAGTAAGTTCCCTCATTAAAGCTGGGTAAACAATATTTTTTCTGTAAAATAATGCTAGTTTGCTTCTGGTTTTTAGGTAATTAAAATAATTTAAATCGTTCATGAGTATAATACAGGCACAATATAAATAGAAATGCTTAAAACACCTTAATTAAGCTTATTCCCAACCAATTTAATATATATATCCTGGAAGGAAGATGCCATTGAATTTGCTGAATAAATTTCAGACATTTTGACCTCCGACCTTTGAAAGCTTTGAATTAAAAGCCCTAAATCTTCTTTGTTGGAAGAATCAAAATAGCCCATCCCCATGCAATTGTTTTCTTTTAACTCAAGATGGGCCGGAATATTGCTTAGCAGCAAATTTAAACCAGCAAATCCAGCTTCTAATACGGCGTTTGGCATACCCTCTGATAAAGATGCGCTTATAAAAAAATCAGCCATGCCAATATAATCCATCACAGTATCAACCATGCCTGTAAAATAAATTTGAGGATTATTATTTGCGAGTTCTTTACATGCATCTAGCAAAGTACCTGAACCAACCATAAATAGAACCTGTTTTTGAGTAGCATATTCTAAGAATGCTTTTACAACCGTCAAGGAATCTTTTCGTTCATTAATTAATCCTGCACAAACAAAAACTTCCTGATCAAAATCCAGGTTAAATTTTAGCCTCAGCTTTTCTTTTTCATTAATCGACAAAGCATAATAATTTTGCTGGCTCACACCATTCGGTATGCAACTGAGATTTTTAAAATAACCATACTTTTTGGCTAATGTATTAGAACAAACAGTAATGTAATTGGCCGATTTATCTATATGTAATTCAATAGCGGCAACTATTTTGCCAAAGAATCTACCATAATCAACCTCATAATTCTCTTTCAAATCTGCTTGAATTGTTACTATTCTGGGGTATATCTTCAGGTATCTGCTTGCAAATACATTTCCTCTAAAGCTAAATGTATGAATAATATCTGGTGCGATAGAATTAATCTTTTCTTGGATGATTGTTTTATTAAAAAAAAATCTCCTAACCCCTTCTAATTGAAGCCTATGTAGATTTACATTCAATTGTTCAAAATCATCCCAACGCGAGTGCATTGGCTCTTTCGAAAGTGTTAAAATATGAATATCGAATTGGCTTTTATCAAGGTGTTTCACTAAATTATAAAACACATTGGTTAAACCGCTTCGCTCAAGGGTTGAATTTATTATTAAAATCTTAACCATTAAGCAAAGGTATGTTTTATAATAAATCTTAACATTCTATTGAGTCTATATTTATATCGAAAGTACTCTGTAAATGCTAGTATAGATTTATTTAATTTTAACAAGTAATCAATGGCCAATCTATTACGATTAATTAATTTTTGCTTGTTGGCAAAAACATCTGTAGGCATTGCGTTCCAGAGTTCTTTGCATGAGCGATATAATTCTTGACTATCATTACTAAAATTATCTTTATGTAAATGTGCAATATACAAGGGCTTGGAGAGATATTTGGTTTTCATATTTGGAGAAAGACCATACATTAATATCCAAAAGAAACGATCGTCGGCACCTTTATACTTAATTGGAGCAATAAAACGGCAATTACTTAGCAAGGACCTTTTAAATACGACTTGTCCTGGAGATCGAACAAAATCGTCCAGTATAAAATTATCAATATTTAAACTCGGCCTAAGCAAATAAATTAAATGCTTTTTGTTTAAGTTTATATTTGCAAAATACCCATTACAAAGCACCCAATCAGAAGTTTTTAAGGCCTGCATATTCAATAAATAAAAGTCCTCACTTATTTCATCATCTTGATCCAAAACATGGATAAACTCCCCTTTTGCACTATCGAGACCAACATTTCGTGAAATGGCCACACCGTAATTTTCTTTATTGGATAAAATAAGGATACAATCAACGAAGGCCTTATCAAAATTATTTTCTAGATTTTCTTGAAGACTAATTAGGGAAAAACCAGGGGAATCATTAATGAGAATAAGTTCAAATTCAGGTGAAATTCCCGCTTTATCCAAAGAAACCTTTATTGAGCGAATACTCCTTAAAAGAAAGTCAATTTGCTCATAGAAAGGTATGATTACAGATAATTGAATTTGGCTCATAGAAGCACATTAGTTTAGGATAAAAGACAAAAGAGCATTTTTTTTAACGAAATACCAAAAGGCAAGTTAAGAAATTGATTCAAAATCATCCTTATCTGCAATTTGCCTAAGATAAAAAGCATCGATATAGGAAAGCACAAATATTGAAAGGGCGTAGTAAGGAAAATTAGGTTGAAAAAAGAAGGGAATTAGTAAGCCAAAAACCATTAAAATTTGCCTTGCTTTTAAGGCACGTTGAATACTTTTAAAAAAAAGATAAGCCAATACCAGAGTGAAGACACCATATTGACAATATAGAAAAACAAAGCTGTTATGTGGCAAAGGAGTATCATTGCTTGTAAAATCGAACCAAGCCTTATCAAAATTTATGGAACCAGAACCTAGTAAAAAATAATTGCTTTTTATAAATTCAAATCCAGCTTCTAGCGTAGACCACCTAGAATTTGTGCTCTCCCCAGAATTTGCTCCACCAAAAAACAAACGCGCTACAGCAGAGCCAGGGTTTTCTTCGTAGTATGAAATAAGAATTGGAACCACTAAACTTGTTATAATAGCAATTGTAACCCCAATTTGAATTAATTTTTTTACGCTAAATCCTTTCACAAAATCCCAAATAAAGCCCAGGAAAAATAAAGCCCAAAAAATTAATCCCTGCCTAGATCCTGAAATATTTACAAGTACAAAACCAAGGACTATCAGTGTTAAATAGAATATCCGATACTGCTTAGAACTTTTATAAGGGTAAAAGTTTAAGATGATAATAGAAAGAATTATAATGATATCGGCAAAATTATTTGAATCAGATAAGGTTGTTGAAACCTTAATGGAAGTCTTCGTTATTGCACCAGAAACTAATACACCAAATTCAACAGGAAAATAATATTCAACTATGGCTTGAGCCAATAAAATCAAATACAATCCCACACTGAATCTTAGGAAAAAAGATTTTATTTTCTCTGCTGTATCACAAGTGAAAAACACCCAATTGAAATAAAAGCTGGCTCCTGTAACGCGCATCAAATCATTAAAATTAGGTTCAGCAACCCCTAACAAAATGGCAATAATATAAAAAAACAAAGAGAAGAGAATATAAAAAGAAAGGTTCCAATTTATCAGTTGATTTATAAAATCTGTCGAATTAAACCGCTTTACAAAAAAGAAAAATGAAATGGCTAAGCTAGCAACAATAATTAGAGCCGACGGAATAAGCAAACTAGACAAAATATATAGGTTCAACACCATTGAAAAACCAACCGAATACATGGCAAGCATTTCAAATTTGTTCGCTATTTTAATTGGGCTATTCAAACTAGTTAAACATTATTGGGTGGCATATTGCCTTTTTCGTAATACATATTTAGCAAAAAGCATTCTTAGTTTTGCATAAAGATACACTAAACTAGAAAAGTTATCATAAATCAACTTCATTCTTGCCGCAATATAGGTAGAATCAATGGTTGAGGCGCTTAAACCTGTTTGATTATACCTAGATATAATGTAAGAAAAATAAGAAAAAGAAAAGTTCTTATCTCCATATAACTTTATATTTAAGGCATGATCTGCCAATAATCTATACGACAATTCAAAAGAATAATTTTTGAAAACACCTGAGGGATAAAAAATTGCCTGATGACAAATATTTTTAACTGCCAATTTATAGGCTCCAAATTCACCATCGTATCTTATCCCACTTTGTTTAAACAAAACGTCACCATAATAAATAGTATTACTTTGGCATAATAAGGGTGCAATTTGGGCCAAATCAACAAGTAATGTATCATCTGCACCTAAAAACAAAATAAAATCACCTGTTGCTAGTTGAATGCCCTTGTTCATGGCATCATAAATACCATTATCTGGTTCAGAAATATGAGTAGAAATAAGGGCATTATTAGATTCAATTATCGACAAAGTAGCATCTGTTGAAGCGCCATCGACAATAACAACTTCAATATTTTTGTAGCTTTGTTTTTGAATACTATCCAAACACGCTTGCAAGAGATCACCAGCTTGATAAGTGGCAATAATCAATGATATTTTAGGTTCTTTATGCAACATAAGAACTTTTACAATTGGCAATTGCATGGCTAATTGTTGAACCTAAAATTTTCTCTGAATTAAATCTATACTCAATTAACTCCTCTGCCAACATTCTGGAAAGATTTAATACATCTTTCATTTTATCACATAAATCAGGGGCATTTAAAGACTCAAAAAACACAGTTAATGAACTTTCAATTTCTCTGTTTACAGGAATATCAGAAAGTACCACAGGAATTCCCATACCAAGAGCTTCGTATACCGCTCCCCCGCCAGGTCCGCCTTCAAACAAGGTTGGTTGAATAACAGCTTTGGCATGATACATGAGACTTTTCTGATCTTGTTTTGAAATATATCCAGTAAAAATCAAGTTATTTTTAATTCCCAATTTCTCAATTTGAGAATTGAGTAAATCTATGTATGCTGGATTACGATAATCTTTCATTTCCCCAGTGCAGACAAGACTAATAGCAGGATTTGTTTTAATAAACAAAGCCATAGCATCAAAAAGAGTGCTATGGTTTTTATGTTTCCAAAACTGGTTTGAAACCAAGAAATAATCTTTGGTTAAATTATATTTCTGAACCAAATCTCCTAATTCGTATACGTTTAAATCGAACAGTGGAGTAAACGGCAAGGCAACAATTTCAGATTTGGTATGATGATAAAATTGAGCAATATCTTTTGCAACACTTTTTGCATTTACTACTACAGAAGTTGCATCAGAAAGAGTAGTTCCAAACTGTTCATTGCGCATTTGAATATCCTTCTTAGAAAACCAATCTGGTAAATATTTGTGCTGGAAATCGTAAATATATCCAATCCAGGGAATCGGAAAATTGGCCCCTAAACTTTGAAAGCAAGGAATAATTATATCGAGTTTATGTTGAATACAAATTTGCTTAAATGCCAAAACTGTATCTTTATAATACATCCATTCAAAATCACCTTCATTGGAAAAGGATTGTTTTAAATTAGTAACGTTTAAATTAGGGGCAAGTAAGTTTTTTTTTATTTTTGGAAACACTACCTTCTTTATTGAATATTTTATTTGGGATTGAATTGTAGGAATTGGAACCAGAAAGACAATTTCTACCCTCTCTTCTTTTTGAATTTGTTTTAACCCTCTAATTAGAAGTCTTAAAAAATCAACTCCCCCACCCCAATCCATAAAGAATTTAGCATGAATTCCAACCTTCATAATCTTTATTTATTGAGCTTTTTAGCAGGTACGCCAACATACACACCCGGCTCCATAATAGATTTTGTGACTACAGCACCTGCTCCAATAATAGCATTATCACAAATACTTAAACGCTCTAAAATTACAGCACCAGTGCCAACAAATATGCTATTTCCCATGCATACATTTCCAGATACATTTACTCCCGGAGATAATGTACAAAAATCGCCAATCTGAGTGTCGTGGCCAATTGTACAATTTAAATAAACAAGCACATGAGATCCAATTGTGATATGAGTTGTAAGCACAGAACCAGGACAAATTATAGAGCCTGCTCCTATTTTCACATTTCCTTCTCTAGTATCAAACTTTACTGTTGGGTATATTATGGTGGGAAAAGTAATTTGAGTATATTTACTAATTTTTTCGAAAATTATCTTTTTTAATGCTGGAGAACCAACTGCAATAAATGCCTGAACCAATTCGACACTTGTTAAAGTGCTAAAAAAAGCCTCTTCAGACAAAACACTTTTACCATTTATTTTTTCACCAACATTATCTTTTCCAATAAAGCAGGTCGCAAGTAATTCTTTTGAACCACCTGCTAGATGTATTTCATGTAAAAACCAATCAACTTCCTTCGCAAAACCTGCTGATCCAAAAATAACGCTCATGTATTTACAATTGATTAATGATGCTACAAATTAAACCCAGCTCATCGTCGCTTAATCCCGGATAACTTGGAAGATTAATTCCTCTCCATCCTAAATTTTCGGCAACAGGGATTTTTTGGTATTTCTGAGAGTACATAGGCATTGTATGAACAGGATAAAATAGTGGACGTGTTTCTACTCCTTCCTTCGCTAAATTTTCTCGTAGCTCTTCTCTTAGGCTTGAATCGGGAGTTAAAATACTGCACATCCAGTAAGAATGGGTAAGTCCAGCTTTTTCTTTGTGAAATTCTATCTTAGGGTTTATAATATTTTGCTCATAGAATTTCGCTATTTCTCTTTTACGTTCCAAGAATCCATCTATTTGTTCTAGCTGTGCCAAACCAATTGCAGCACAAATATTTGTCATACGATAATTATAACCAATTACATCATGCCAATACTGGCGGTGTTTAGCTAAACCTTGCCCCTTAAAGTGTACTGATCTATCAAACAAGGTTTCGTCGTTGGTTACAACCATTCCTCCTTCACCTGTTGTAATAGTTTTATTCCCATAAAAACTAAAGGTGCTTATGTCGCCAAAAGTTCCAACATGTGTATCACCAAATTTTGAACCCAATGCTTCTGCACAATCTTCAATTAAAAATAAGCCATTGGCCTTACAAATTTCATCTATGGTTTCAATTTCACATGGATGTCCGTACAAATGAACGGCCATTACTGCTTTGGTTCGAGCCGTAATTTTACGCTTTAAATCTGTAGGATCCATTTGCCAAGTATCAGGTAAACTATCAATAAATATGGGTATTGCACCAACATACACAATAGCATTTACAGAAGAAATATAAGTTAAACTTGGAACTATTACTTCATCTCCCGGACCTATACCTAAGGCAATCATTGCCAAGTGCAAAGCAACTGTTCCATTTGAAACAGAGGCCGCATATTTTACGCCTATAAAATTAGCAAAGCTCGATTCAAATTCATTAATGAACCTCCCTTTTGAAGAAATCCAAGTTGTATCCAAACACTCATTTACATATTTCTTTTCGTTTCCGTTAAGTGCGGGTTGATAAACAGGTATTTTAATATTCATACGTTAAATTATTTATTCCAAATTTTGGTTGCTTTATTATTTATTAATAGATAATACTGATAAGGAGCCAAAAACGCTCCAGGCAAAATACAAATAATATTGGATAACAAAACTCCTTCACTACCCAATTTTAAATATTTACAAAAAAACAAAGACAATGGAATGCTTAACAAAGATAAAAAAATTGAGCCAAAAAATTGAATTCTAATCTTGCCAATTCCATTGATAAACAAGACAAAAATAGAACACCAGTTATTTAGAATTACAAAAAAGGCAGAAAATGCAACAAGAACAAAAGGTGCGTCTATTGGCTGTTTTATCCATACTTTCAAAACAAATGGAAATAAAAAAATAAAAAAAATTATTCCCAAACTAAAAACACCCCAAAAGGAGATTAATTTTTTAACAATACTTTTAATCCAAGAAAATTCTCCTTTAAAATATGCCTCCCCGAAGCCTGCCCATAATGGAGTCATAATTATTGAAAAACCAAATAATGGGATGCTAAAAAGTTTGTTAACCAAACTAAAGGTAGTAACCTCCACTGGACCAAAAAGTTGCGCCACTACCAAATTATTAGAGCTAAACATAAAAATAGAGGCCAATTGAATAACAAAAAACTGAAGTCCTTTTGCAAATAGACCTTTGGATAAAGAAAAATCAACGGAAGCAATAGAGGGTTTATATTCCTTAAAGCTGGTATTAAAAATAATATAAGAGGCAATTAATAAAACTAAAGTTGGAACCAGCATATTTAAGAGACCAATTAATAGTAGCGAGTCTTGTTTAAGATATCGCATAAATAACATTACTATAAGCAAAGAAACACTTGATAGTAGATCGATTAAACTACTCAACCCTACCCTATGGTTGGCAATTAAGGCAGTATTTATAATTGATAAGAAGAGCTTTACACAAAAGAAAAATAAAACCCCTTTGACCAAAAGTTCAATAGGTAATTGCGAAGAATTTGGAACATTTAATATGCGATTCCAATTTAGAAAAGGATTAGCCAAAAAAAATACAACAAAAATTGCCGCAGCCATTATTCCTATTGTTGCATAGGTAGTACTAAGGTATTTTTGAGCTAGTAATTTTTCATTTAATGATATAGCTTGTGTAAACTTGTTTCTGAAGCCATTTGCTATACCTAAATCAAAGAAGTACATCCAACCAATAATTGATGAAATTGTTACCCAAATTCCATATGACTCTCTATCCAAAATTTCTAAGGAAACCGAAACCAGGTATAAGCCTGAAATTAAATTTAGGATTTTAATTAATCCAGAGGAAAAAATGCTTTTAATTACTCCCTGACTTCGCTCATGCTGCTTATTTAAAATAGGAATTTTATTTAAACCAATTTTCTTCAAGAGCTTTTCCAAAATCTTAACTTTATTACCTAAAAATTAAACGTTAAATTACCCTATTTTCCTTTTTTGAAAGAAAGGTTACCGTAATTATAAAAACGCCAAAAAGGATAAATGCCATAAAGCCTAAAAAGCTATAAACAGGGAGTGATTTGGTCTTTTTCTCTAAGGGTAAAATAGGTTCATCCACTACTTGAAACAAGGGGCGTTCCTGGTCTAATGAAAACTTAGCAAATTCCCTGTTTTTTAGAACCTCAACATATAAAACATTCAACATTTCAACTTCCTTTCTCAATCTTAACTCATCTACTTTTCCGAGGTACCTAAACACATTGTAAGAATTATCAGAAGCAATGGCACTTTCATTCTCTGTGGACCTTAACAAGGTACTAATTGAATCTGCTCGGAAGTTTAATAGCTCATAATTATTTTGCAAATTCCTCAGCATTGATTCTGAGTAGAATTCTGACAACTCAAAGTACACTCCATTCACAAATTCTTTGGCTAAATTTTCATTTCTGCTTTCATAAGAAATAGAGATAATTCCATTACTCTGGTTACCATACAAAGAGTTTGCTTTTCTTTTAACAGATTCAACCTTAAATCTATTCGACAGTTTTATGGAATTAATTATTTGATCAATGGCAAAACTTTCTTGCTTGCTGATTTTATCAAAATTAGTGGCAGTAAAGCCCTCGAAATTATTCATTAAAGTATCTGAGGCAAGAACTCCATTTAGCTTATAGGCCTCAATCATTTTGTCGCCAATGCTAGCCGTTTTATCATCCATTTTCTTAAGCAGAACAGTGCCTAATATTTTCTTTGCCGATAACAGAAACATAATTCGATCATCTGTTACGGTAGGTCCAGAGCTGCCAATCCCTAATTGTCCGGCAATGGCACTTAAAGCACTTACATTTCCTGATTTTCCGTCGTTTATAATGAAGCTTAATTGAGATACATAATAAGGTTTATAACTTACAGAATAATATACTCCAAGTATTAAACCAATGACACCAATAAATAAAATCGTTTTGGCTTTACTTTTTATAAAGCTCAAATATTTATTTACCCAAATACCCAGTGCATCTATGTTAATACCCCTGCTCATTTTATTATTTTGTTAAAGTAGAAATAATCAACAACATACTTGTTAAGCTGGTAGCAATGGTTACCACTTCTAGGACACTAACAGCCTTGCGCGTTTCCTTAATAGGAATCACAATTTCAGAACCTGGCTTAACTTTAGGATACTTTTTAAAAAACAAATAGTTTTTGGTATCCTTTGCTGTTCCATTTGCATAAACAATGTAGGCCCTCTTCTTCATTGCTTGCGAACTAAAACCACCTGCTAACGAAACATATGTTTTAAATCCTCGTCCGCCTTCAAATTGCAACCTTACCGGATAAAGAACCTGCCCTGAAACAAGCACCGTTTGTTGAACGGATGGAATCTCTAATATATCATTTTCCATTAAAAATAAATCACCCTTAGATCCTGGTTTCTTTAATATTTTTACCAAATCAATTCCAACAATATCTATTTTTTTTTCTATTTCACTTTCAATTTCCTCAGTTACTTTTGAAGTATCCTTGCTCAATTTCTTCAACGCATCCCATTTATTCTCTTTTACAATCATATCTATAAATGAATTACCTTTAGGTCTTATTAAAACAGCTCCTTCAACAAATCCATTCGCGGTAACTCCCCCCGAACGCTTAACTAAATCCGAAATTCTTTCATTTCCCTTTGCTAAAACATATACCCCTGGATACAAAACTTCTCCATTAATTAAAACCTGCTTTTGCACCTGGTATCCTGGTTGTGTATATATAGTAACTACATCATTTGGATTAAGAATATAATTGCTTTTCGAATCATTTTTCAATTCCTTATTGATTGAAAAATTAAGGACTTTAGAGATTTCACTATTAGCATTTAACCTGTCAATTTCAAAGCTACGCTGGGCAACCTGAATATTTATCAACGAAGCCGATTCTTTTAACCCTCCAGCTAATATAATTAAATCTTCAATATGCATGTTTTCTGCAAAATCATACTTACCAGGTTTCATTACAGGACCATTAATTGTAATTGAAGTAGCCTCTTTCATATCAATTTTTGAAGCTATGGTCACTTTATCTTCCCGCTTTAATGCGATATCTCCTTTTTCGCTCATCAAAGATTGAAGATCAACAGAGAGTATTTCTAATGTATTGTCTTCTTTTTTTCTGAGTATAGTTGCCCTGCTCAAAAATGCATCTTCTTTTAAACCCTCCGCATTCTGAATCAATTTCATTAAGGTACTATTCCCTTCCAAACTAAAATAACCAGGACGAAAAACAGCACCCTCAATGGAAATTCTATTCTCAAATCTGCTCAAGGTACTATCAATTGTAAAAACATCTCCATTCTGAGGTTTAAAGGTCCCAAATGCCACCTTATCTATATCTGCAACGCTTTTTTGTGTTCCTGTATTTCTAATTACTTTAATTCTATTTGTATAGGCATTTGGCGTAAATCCACCCGCAAAAGCAAGTAAATTGTTCAGGTTTTCTTTGGGCAACGTTTCATAAAAACCTTCTCGTTTCACAAATCCCTTTAATTCAACTCGTGCATCATATGGTTCAACCTTTATTACATCTTGATCTTTTAAGGAAATATTCCCTTTACTATTTCCATTAATTAAAAAATCATATATGTCAATTTTAACTAATAATTTATTGCCCCTATATACTTTAATATTTCTAAATGAGCCATTCAAATTTGGCCCACCAGAAGAATACAAAGCATTAAATACGGTGGCTAAAGATGGCAGTGAATAAGTTCCGGGTAAATTAACTTCACCTAAAATTATTACTTTTATATTTCTTATGCTTCCCAAGTTTACAGAAACTGATGTTTCACCGCTGGCAATCCTTGGATATAATTTTACCAATTGATTTCTAATTTTTTGCTGCGCTTGGTCAACTGTTAATCCAAGAACTTGAACAGGACCCAAATTTGGAATTCTAACATGCCCTTCAGGACTAACTTTTAATTGATAGCTTTGTTCAGAAAAACCAAAAATATCAATTAACAACTCATCATCGGGACCTATTTGATAATTTAATGGTGTTGCCATCTTCAAATTTGGTTCAAAACTTAACCTTGGGTTATTAAATAATTCTGAACCAAAAACCTTGGGCATTAAATTATTAAATGGCGTTTCATCTTCCGTTTTTTCATAAGAACGTTCAACTTGCTTTTTCCTACTGTTCTGATCTATGGGTTCTGATTTAATTTTTCCGCTTTTTTCTAACTCTTTTAATCGCAATTGCAATTTTTCAATTTCACTGCTTGGAAGGTTTCGCTTTGTCAACTCCTCCTCCATTTGGCTTTTAGACAAGCCACTTCCTAAATATTGCTTGTTAAAATTCAACAATTGTTCATCACTCAATTCATCAACCTTTAAAGTGGATAAATTTTGAGATTTGCCCAAAGTAGTTTGAGCCATTGAAAAATTTGAATAAAAAAGAATAAAAAATAAAAGCATTAATACTGCCAATTTTTTATCCAATTTCCAATTTATATCCTTCCAAATTCCAATATTCATTCAGCTTAATTTTTGGTGAGAGAGTTGCAAATTAGCCATTTCAGTCAATTTTTCCTCATAAAATTCGCATTCATACAACTTTTCTGCAATTTTAAAGCACTTCCATTATATTCGTACCGCTAAAAAATAAGGCTCGGTTTGAACCAAAACCTAGTTTTTCAACTAAAATAATGATCAAAAAATCTGGTTTTACTATACTATTTTCTATTTTATGTCTGCTAACTTTTGCCCAAACGGGCGAAATTAGAGGCTTTGTATACGACAAAGAAACGGGCGAACCCATCATCTTCAATAATGTCATTATCAAGGAATTGATGATAGGTAAAACCACCGATGCCAATGGTTTTTATACCATTTCAAAAGTTAAGCCGGGATTATATACCCTCTTGTGCTTTAGCCTAGGTTATGATACCAGTTTTGCTAAAATTTCTGTTGGTGAAGGCAGAATTGTTACACAAAACCTATACCTGAAATCCAAAAAGTTTGAACTCAATACGGTTGAAATTAAGGCTGATAAACAAAAGGTTAAAGAAAATGTAACCATTTCAACCAATACCATCACCCAAAAAGAACTCAAACAACTGCCAACTTTTGGCGGTGAACCAGATTTGGTGCAATACTTACAGGTACTTCCAGGTGTAAATTTTAGTGGCGACCAAGGTGGCCAACTTTATATCAGAGGAGGGCCTCCAGTTATGAATAAAGTAATGCTAGATGGTATGATTATTTACAACCCTTTCCACAGCATTGGCCTTTTTTCTGTTTTTGATGCAGATATTATCCGCAGTGCAGATGTTAGTTCCGGCGGATTTAATGCCCAATATGGCGGAAGAATTAGCGGAGTAATTGATGTAAATACCAGAGAAGGCGACAAAAAAAGATTCTCAGGGAAAGTGGCAGCAAACCCAATGACTGCTAAAATTTTGCTAGAAGGTCCCCTTAGAAAATTTACTGAAGATGAAGGAAGCTCGTCTTATGTGCTTTCTTATAAAACCTCCTACATGGATAAAACCTCAAGGTATTTTTATACTTATGCCGACCCCGTTAATGGGCTACCCTATTCATTCAATGATTTTTATGGTAAAATATCCAATATATCTGGAAACGGTAGCAGGTTAAATGTTTTTGGCTTTCATTTCGACGATAAAGTAGATTACCCAAGCAATAAATACAATTGGAAATCGAATGGTGCCGGCGGAAATTTGTTAATTATTCCAGATGGTTCAAACACTTTGATAGGATTGAATATGGGCTATTCAAATTACAAAACCAATCAAATAAGTTCAGATAACTTGCCCAGAGAGAGTAGCATAAACAGTTTCAATGCTGCCATAAATTTTACAAATTTTATTGGGAAAGACGATGTTAAATACGGTTTTGAAGCAATAGGATTTTCAACCAATTTTAATTATGTAAATGGGGTTGGCAGAAAATTATCTCAAAGCGATTATTCATCGGAAATACATAGCTTTTTTAAATACCGAAAAGTATATAAGCGATTTGTAATTGAGCCTGGAATTAGGGTGATTTATTACTCCTCATTAGGCGAAGGCAGCTTAGAACCTAGGTTAGGCGCCAAATACAATGTTACAAGTAATGTGAGGTTAAAACTTGCCGCGGGAACTTACTCCCAAAATTTAATGGCCGCAGTGAGCGATCAAGATGTGGTAAATTTATTTTATGGATTTCTATCCAGTCCAAACACGGTAAACAGCGATATTCGCAGGCAAAAAGCGCAACACCTTATATTAGGTCTTGAGGTGGATTTAGGTCGTGATATTGAATTAAACTTTGAAGGCTTTATCAAAAACTTTAGTCAAATTACCAATATAAATAGAGATAAAGTGTACGATGATGATGCACAGCATTCAAATAAACCATACTATTTGAGGGGAGATGTTATCAAAGAAACTGGCAAAGCTTATGGAGCTGATGCTAGGTTAAAGTACGAGCATAAAAACATGTATGTTTGGGCGGTATACTCTTTAACATTTGTAACCCGCAATGATGGAAGAAGAGATTATACGCCACATTTTGACAGAAGGCATAATATCAATTTGGTTTTCACCTACACATTTGGAGATTTAAAAAGTTGGAGCTTTAATACGAGATGGAATTTTGGATCAGGATTTCCATTTAGCCAAACACAAGGTTTCTATGAAAACCTCAATTTCAATGGAGGTGTAAGCTCAAACACGCAAAATCAAAATGGAGAATTAGGCATTTACTATACAGATATAAATACTGGCAGACTTCCCTATTTCCACAGGTTAGATGCTTCTATTTCAAAGAAATTTTATATCAAAAAACACCAAACAATGAGTGTTATTTTTTCTGCAACCAACGTTTACAACAGAGACAATATCTTCTTGTTTGATCGTTTAAATTATACCAGAATAAACCAATTACCAATTATGCCTACCCTTGGTTTTAACTATACTTTCTAATGCATTTTGGGTTCAAACCGAATTAAGACTTTGTTTTAATTATTGCCCATTTTAATTTGCCATTTTGGTATAAACCATAGTATACCCACAAACTTACTGAGGTACCAATAATAGAGCCAACCGTAATGTCCATCACAAAATGTTGGAGCAAATAAACTCTTGTAAAAGCAACAAAAAAAGCAAGAATCAGCATACCTATCTTTAAATAATGCTGCTTAAAATACAAAGATAAAATACAAAAATAAGCAAAGGCAGAAGTGGTATGTCCAGAAGGAAAACTGTTTGCCAAATTATGTTCAGCACCTATAGGTAGATAATAATCTTGTAAATTTAACTGATTGATATGCCACAAAGGCCTATGGAATTCTGCAAAAATAGTATGCTTTAGTCCTTGGGTAATTCCAGAACTAATTAGGTAAGCAAACAGCATGCCCACAGCAAGTTCTGGCTTATAAAAATAAACAATGAAACATATCAAAACAATTAGGGTGCCATCTCCTAAAAACGTGCCGTATAAACATAATTGGTCTAGCCATGGCTGATGCCAGCTATTGATTATAAGCGACAATTCTAACTGTGAATTTGTCCATTGAAAAACAAAAAGCAGCGCTAAAACGATTAACTGGACTAATGGAAATAAATAAGGATTTGCTTTCACGTTCAAAAATAAAAAAAATGCAAACCCTTTTGTGGTTTGCATTTTTTAGTTAAACTAATTGCATTTATAAAATTTCAATTTGGGCTGATCCGAAGTTCTATCTGGCGTATCTTTTCGCTTAACCGTACATTCAATATTTGTTGGCACAAAATTGGCTCCAAACCCAAAGAAATCTTTAGGTATTAAAGACAAGAAAAACTTACTGGTTAAATTATCTTTTTCCATTTCTAATTTAGGGTTGGTTCCAACCAAAAAGAATGGAGAAGGTTGGTAAACTAATTCAGAACCTGATACAGTATCTAAGCCAGTACACTTAATCCACAAATATGCATCGCCATTAGCTAAGTTTTTCATTGCCACATTTGTATCTATAGCATTGTCGTAATAAATATTAACAATTTCTTGAGGTAAAATGGTTGCCGGCACCTGGTAAATATAACCTCTTGTTAATTTAGGTGGGGTAATTGAAATTTTTAAATCTTCCGTTTTTAAATCTGGATCACCATATCCACCGCCATCTTTAGGCTTTACCAAAAAGGAGATTCCTTTACTATAAACATCAGATGCAGTAACTTCATAAAATTCTGTAGGCGTCATTTCAAAATACCAAACTTTAGGTCCTTTGTCAGAATCCCTGGTCATTTTTAAAGCCTCATTTGAATTCTTCCATGCTTTATCGCCCGTTCCATTTTCTTTGCCACTTCCCGCGGGCATTTCCTTAGGACTCCAAGTCCAGATATAAAAAGGTCCTGCTAGTTCTTTGCATGAAGTATTGGTTGTTTTGTCCAAGTCAACATAAATCCTAACTGGTTGAGTCACATCTGGCGTTTCTGGCAATACCCATGCAGCCTGACCAAAAGATAGGGTGCCTATTACGCTTAATGCCAAAGTATATATTAATTTTTTCATGTTACTTACTTTCTTTTAAATTCTAACACATAACTCATTACCAAATTATCTTTAGCTTTACAATTTAAAACAACTTCTTTGGACAAACGAAGATTATCTTGAGGGCGAATTGGCCCATTTAATTTCAAGGTAAACTCAGCTGCAGCATCAGGCATAAATACAATCTTAGCAGGATAGGCAGGATTATCAAAATGCCATTTTCCTGAAGGTCCACCAAAAAAATTAAATTTTAAACCAACCGTATCTACACTATAAGTTGAGTCGCTAAAACTAATATTGGGCAATTTACCAGAACCAGCTAAAAAGCTATAAATATTTGCAGATTCTTTGGTTAAAGATAATTCATCTACCTGAGTGGCTTTTAACAAATCCCAATCGGCCTTAATGCCTTCCACCTTACTTGCAGGTGCACCAATTTCTTTCAAATCTTTTTTACAAGCTGCTAAAACCAGAGTGGCTGAAAGCATTAGTATTATATAATTTTTCATATTCATTATTCGCAACCTCCTTCAGTATTAAAAATAAAAACATCTGTGTTTTCGCTTACTGGAAATTGCAAAGCTAAGCCTGCACAATTCCATTTTGAACCTCTAATTAAAACTGTTCCTGTTCCATTGGGATCATCCTTAACCCCTATTCTTTTTAAATCTTGCACCCTATTTCCTTCACAAGGAAATTCTAACCGACTTTGCTTTCTAGCCATAAAAACAAGGTCACCAGCAGCAGTATTAGTTGGTAAATTTTTAATGTTTGAACCATAGGCCCTTTCTAAAACATCATTCACATCATCAATACCAGTTGCTAGGTCGCTGTTTAAAATCCCTAAAGCTTCAGCCCTCATCAACTTTAATTGAGTAAGGTAGCTGATTGGATTACTAAAAAAATCAGCATTAAACTTAGTGGTACCATAGGTTTCACTGGCATCACCAGGATTAAAAATAACGTAATATTTCGACCTTTTATCCGAGGTATCTGATACACCTTCAGTATAAAGGGATTTAGATAACCTGATAGGTGACGGATTAGAAGGATTAACAATTCTATAATTATTGATATAGGTTGCAGCCCTATTATCACCTACTCCAGTTGAAACAAAACTAAATATTTTTTCAGGTGAAGTTAATGCATTTGAAAACCTATTTAAGGTTGAATCCATTGTATAACTTGGTATTAACTCATTGCAAATGGTTTTAACTTTTTCGTAATCATTCATTTGAAAGTATACTTTGGCTAACAGTGCTTTTCCTGCATCTTTAGTAGCATAATTGCCATTAGTAGTTTTCATTTTGTCTATGGCTTCTGTTAAATCACCAATAATAAAAGAATAAACTTCACCAACAGTTGCACGAGCTTTAGGGCTAGTAGAAACTTTATCCCTGATAACAATACCTAAGTGCGAATTATCTGATTTGAATCCATAAGGTTGGGCCCATAAACGAACGATTTCAAAATGAATCATGGCTCTTAAAAACTTTACCTCGCCGGTTACCCTCGTTTTAAATTCTGGCTCAACTTCAATGGTACCATCATTCATTTTTTCAAGAATAAAATTCAAACGAAAAACCACATTATACAAATCTCCATATAAACCACTTACGTCGGAGTTAAAAAAATTGGTTGTTCTAAACCAAATAGAAGTTGTAAAACCACTCTGCGGCTTCTCTAAGTTATCTCCTAATAACTCATTAAAAAACTGTGTACGGCCATTAAAATGGTTTGCAGATGCATCATAACAAGAGTTTAATATTTTGGCTAAATCCTCTTGGCTTTTAACTGCTTCACTTTCAAGTTGTGTTCCTTCAGGCTTTATTTCAAGCCACTTTCTACATGAACCCAATGTTAGCAAAACAATACCTATAAATAATATTTTTTTCATAATCTTTTTCTTTCTTCAATTAAAACTCAACACTTACTTGAACACTAAATGTCTTTTCTTGAGGAGGCGTTAAATAAGAAATATTTTGTGAACCTAAATTTCTTGAACTATTTAAATCTCCTGATGATCCACCCTCTGAGTCTCTACCAATTTCCGGATCTAAGCCATCAAAATTAGTTAAGGTAAATAAATTTGTGGCAATTGCAGAAATACGCATGCTCGAAATTCTCATTTTCTTGCAACGAGCCGAAGCCATATTGTAGCCAATGGTTAAGTTTCTTAAACGCGCATAGCTTCCATCTTTTAGCCATAGCGTGGTATTACTCCATTCATCTGGTAAATCGTAAGTTCTAAAGTCCCTTGTTAAACGAGGGTATTTAGCAATATCGCCTGGTTTTTGCCAACGGTCATATACACGCTCATCCATATTCCAATCTGTAACTAAAGTTGATTGGCGCTTTTGCGAAGATTCATATATGTTTGAACCAAGACTGAAAATAACCAAAACACTCATGTCCCATTGCTTATAACGGAAGGTGTTGGTTAAACCACCAATTGCATCAGGTATAATTTTACCCACAGCTGTTCTGTTTTTATTATCGTAATCAAATGTTTGGTTGCCATTGATATCTAAATATACTGGCCTACCAGTTGCAGGATCTACATGCGACCAACGAATTAAATAATTGGTACCAACAGGTTGTCCAACTACAACCCTTGTATCGTTTGTTCCACCACTAACAGCGTCTTCAGAATAAACACCAATACTGGTGATTTCATTGAAATTTCTTGCAACATTGAAATTAGTACTCCATTGAAAATCTTTAGTGATAATATTTTTTGATTTAAAACTAAATTCTATTCCTTGGTTCAAGATACCTCCCACATTATCCCAATATTGACTAAAACCAATTGACTGAGGTATAGTTAAAAACATCAATACATCAGAGGTAACTTTTCTGTAAACATCTACTTCAACTGTTAATCTATCCTTGAAAAAACCAGCCTCAATTGCTGCATCATAATTGTTGGTAGTTTCCCATCTCACATTTCTGTTCTCTAATTTTAGAGGAAATAAAGTTCCTTGTCCGTTATAAGTTACATTGTTTGAACTACTAGAATAAGTTGCATACCTGGCATCATCTGGAATATTTGCATTACCTGTTTTACCCCAACCCGCTCTTAATTTTAAGAAACTAAATACTTTGTTTCCTTTCATAAAATTTTCTTCAGATAAAATCCAACTTGCAGATAATGAAGGAAAACTTGCCCAACGGTAGTTTGAACCAAACCTTGATGATGCATCCGTTCTAAAAACACCTTGTACAAAATATTTTTGCTTGAAGTTATAATTTGCCCTAGCAAAATAACTTAAAAAACCCCAGTTTACTCCTGGCTGAGACAAGTATCTTGCTTCAAGGTAATCTTGGTAATTATCCTTAAATAAACCCCCAACATTGGTAGAGTCGGCGCTTCTTCTGATTGTATTTGCTCTTTGGTATTCATTTCCAACCAAAACCTGAATACTGTGTTTTTCATTGATTGTTTTTAGGTACGAGGCTGTAATAAAATAATTAAAATTTTTCACAAACGACATTCCCCTCGAGGCATCTCCTTTATTTGCATTACCTGTAATCTCAGATGAACGCCATTGATCGTCTTTTTGATCCATGTAATCATAGCTAGTTTGACCCTGAATAACAACGTCCTTGATTGGTGTTAGCGTTAGGTTCAAACCGTTTAAAGCCCTTAATTCTGTGGTTTGCCAGAGCATATTTTCCATCATTCTTGTAGGGTTATTACCACTTCTAAACCATGTTCCATCGGCATTTTTAACCGGGTAAATTGGCAAGGCTGTGCTCATTGCTGCTCCTAATCCGCCAGACCATGCGGCATTTACTCTATTATTTATACCTCTGCTAATTGAACTATTAATCCCAATTTTTAACCATTGGGTGGCATTGTAATCTAAGTTAATCCTTCCTGCAGTTCTAATGTATGAGTTACCTACTAAAAAGGAGCCGTTGTAATCATGAGAAAAATTAACATAGGTATTAACTTTTTCTCCTCCTTTAGTTGCAGAAAAATTAAAACCATATTTGCTACCTGTTTGAATGGTTTGATCCACCCAATTGGTATTATTGGCCATGGCCTGCTCTTGAGTTAATCCTCCTGGCAATGGTGCTATTCCAGAAAACCCATCATTTTCCCAAGCTTCTTGGTTTATTTGCATCCATTCTTTGTTGTTCAACATTTTTGGTCGAGCTGTTGGCACTGAAACACCAGCTTTCATTTGTGCACCTAATTTCCATCCTTTGCCTTTACCACGTTTTGTGGTAATAATAATTACACCATTTGCACCTCTTGATCCGTATATAGCATTTGCCGCGGCATCTTTCAATACTTCCACGCTTTCAATGTCATCGGGATTAATAGTTGCTAAAGGATTATTATTCATTCCTCCAGAATTACCATTGATAAAATAATCTTGCGTGATAGGTATTCCATCCACAACATACAATGGATCTCCACCCGCACTAATAGATGATATACCTCTTATACGCACAATGGAAGCTGAGCCAGCTAAACCACTGCCAACCGTAATTTGCACTCCCGGCGCCTTTCCTTGAAGGGCGGCCTCAAAACTTGGCACGGGTAAATCGTTTAATTCTTTACCCCCAATTTTAGAAATGGCTCCTGTAACTTCCCTTTTTCGTTGCACACCATATCCAACCACAACTAATTCATCCATTTGCTCGCGATCTTCTTTCATAACCACAGCAACGGTAATATCTGACTCGCCTAAAGTTACCTCTTTAAAAGTTGTTGCCAAGCCTACAGAAGAAATTTTAAGTTTATAATTCCCCTTCCTGAGCTTCTTTACCTCAAAAAAACCTAAAACATCAGTAACTGCGCCATATGAAGAACCTTCAACCTGAACAGTAGCTCCAATAACGGCATCGCCCCCAACATCCTTAACTGTTCCCTTAATATTTTGAGCACTTGCAGCGGAGGAAATAATTAATAATAAATAAATGCTTAGTATTCGTATATTCATGGTGCCAAAATAACATTAATATGAAATAAAAAAAATGAAGCGGTAAAAATCATTAAATTATTACTAAATTGATGTTTGTAAATTAACAAAAAGTAAAATTTTACACAATTTTTTGTAGGAATATATAAACTTTCATATTAATTTAATATAATTTGCGCCTTCAATTACTTTTTACAATATGAAAAAATTATTACTAATGACAGCAGCTCTGGTAGCGACTTCCGGAGTATTTGCAAAGAAAGTTAAATTTATAGTCGACATGACTGGCAAAACAATTAGCCCAAATGGGGTTTCTGTTGCTGGTAATTTCCAAAATTGGACTCCTGCAAATAGCCCATTAACAAAACAAGGAACAACCATGTTGTATTCTACTGTTGTTGACATTAATGCCATGCAAGTTATTGAATTCAAATTCATTAACGACAACAATTGGGGTCCAGGTGAAGAGTCAGTTCCTAGTATTTCAAAGAAAGAAAGTGTTGCAAATGGTGGTAGCAATGGCAACCGTTGGGCTTACATTGATTCATTGAGAAACGACACAACCGTTCTTTCATTTACTTTTAGTGGTGCTGCGCCTATGGGCAAAACAGCTATCAGATTTGCTGTAGACATGCAAAAAGTAGCTGCGGTGAGCGCAAATGGCGTTTATGTGGCTGGTAACTTCCAAGGCAAATACAACAATGCTTCTGGCGATTGGAAACCAAATGAATCAAGAATGACCAATTTATTCAACAACAACAAAGTATATGAATTTATTGCTATTGTTGATTCAACTGATGGTATTGAGTGGAAATACATCAACGACAACAATTGGGGTGCTGGTGAAGAATCAATCCCTACAGCTTGCCAAAAAGGTGGAGGAAACTCAAACCGTTTTTACCAAGCAACTTCTGCTTCAGTAGCATTTGCTAAGATTTGCTTTAGTATGTGTGTTGCTTGCCCTTCAGCTCCAATCCCTACTTATAATCTAACTTTCCAAGTAGACATGAGTTCATCTGATTGTAATGGTGGATTTGATAGCGTTACCGTTGCTGGTGCTGGTGCAAAATTAACAGGCTTTGGCGTTGGTATCAGAATGACTAAAGAAGCTTCATTGCCAGTATTCAGAGTAACCGTAAATGCCTTAGATTCTGGTGAAGTTAAATTCAAATTCCGCGCTCACAAAAATGGTAATACCAATTGGGAAGGTGGATCAGACAGAATTTTTAATTTAACTAAAAATGATACAGTTGCCTTAACTTGTCTTGGTTCAAGAGTTGTTGGTCCTTGCCCTGGCAAGCCTGCAAACTCGTCTATCACTTTTTATGTTGATATGATTGCTGAAACTCCTGCTCCTAAAATTTACATCATGGGAACTTTTGCAGTTCCAAACTGGCAAGCTGGCGCTAGAGAGCTAACTGCTGTTAGCGGCGTACCGGGATTATACATGGTTAAAATTGACTCAATATGCCCAGGTACTTTTAACTACAAGTTCACAAATGGCGATGCTACTAACAAAGACAATGAAGAGCAATTTGGCGACTCAACTCAACGCAGTTGTGTTGAATCAAATGGTATTGGTGGTTGGAACCGTGTTTTCACAAGAACAGTTGCAACTCCAATAAGCATCAATTACAAATTCAACACTTGTACTATTGGTAGAGCTCCAGTTGGTATCAACGAAAATGCCTTAAGCGCAAACCTTAAGTTATATCCAAATCCTACTAGCACTTATACCGTTATTGAATTTAACGATAATTCAGCTAACCACAACGTTCAAGTATTAGATTTGGCTGGACGTATTGTTAGAACTTATGATAACCATAAATACAATACTTTAAGAGTAGACAAGGATGAATTAACTCCTGGTATTTATTTCTTAAACGTTAGCAATGATAAAAACCAAACTGGTTCTATCAAGTTATTGGTTAACTAATTTATAATCCAATTGCAAAAAAGCCCTCCCGCAACGGAGGGCTTTTTTTTTGACTATTTCGACCTGTTTGTTACAAGTAATTGTACTTGATATTTTATTCTACTATATTTCACCATTAAAATTGAACCAAAAATGAAAAAATTAATTTACCTGTTTTGCGCATTGCTTATTTCAGGATTAAACGCTTATTCACAAACCCACTCCCTTGGTTCGCCCAGCGGAAAAGTAAAACTAACCTTTACCCTTAATAATGGACAACCTACCTATTCATTAAGTTATAAAGGAAAGCTTGTGGTAGAGGAATCATCCTTAGGTTTTAAAATAAAAGATATGCCAGATTTTGGTTCAGGCTATTCAATTGTTACAGTTGAAAACTCCACATTTAATGAAACCTGGCAACCAGTTTGGGGTGAAACAAAAAACATAGATAATAAATACAACCAATTACTAATTACTATAAAAGATAACGCCACTAAGCCACATTTACTAAAAATTGTCTTCAAAATTTATGAAGATGGTTTAGGTTTTAGGTATGAATTTCCTGAACAAGAAAATTTGCAGCATTTTATTATTGAGGAGGAATTAACCTCTTTCAATTTAAATGGCGACCATAAAATATTTTGGATGCCAGGTGATTTTGATACCAATGAATACAATTATTATACATCTAAAATTTCAGAAATAGAAAAAATGGCCAAAAAGAGAGATGGTGCAATTTTTACAGCCACTCCTATTCAAGGTGCTTTTGTTCAAACTCCTCTAATGGCAAAATCTGCAGATGGCATATACATGAGTATTCACGAGGCGGCACTAATTAATTATCCTTGTATGGATCTCAAATTTGATGTGGGTACTTTTAATGCAACAGCCACGCTGGCTCCAGACGCCGTTGGCAACAAGGCCTACATGAGAGCACCAACCCAAACACCTTGGCGCACGATTGTAGTAAGTGATGATGCCAGAGAAATTATTGCATCTAAAATGATTTTAAACCTAAATGAACCTTCCAAAATAAAAGACCCTTCCTATATTAAGCCAATGAAATATGTTGGTATTTGGCTTGAGATGCATTTGGGTATATCTACTTGGGATTATGCCGGACAGCAATCAGCTTCTGATGCAGGAAGTGATGGAAAAATGGCCAAGAAAACCAAACATGGTGCAACCAATGAAAATACAAAAAAATACATTGATTTTGCCTCAAGCAATGGCTTTGGCGGTGTTTTAGTAGAGGGTTGGAATACAGGTTGGGAAGATTGGTTTGGTAAGTGGAAAGAAGATGTGTTCGACTTTGTAACCCCTTACCCAGATTTTGATGTTAAAGGTTTGAACCAATATGCAAGAAGCAAAGGTGTAGGAATTATAACACACCATGAAACAAGCGGAAGTGCTACAAACTACGAACGTTGGATGGACACTGCCTACCGCCAAATGAATGCTTATGGAAGCAATGCCCTTAAATCTGGCTACGTTGGTAAAATTATCCCTAGAGGGGAATACCATGATGGACAATGGATGGTGAACCATTATAACCGAGCCATTTCAAAAGCTGCAAATTACAATATCATGGTGGTTGCACATGAACCCGTTCGTCCGACTGGCTTGCACAGAACTTACCCTAATTTTATGGCCGCTGAGGCTGCTCGCGGACAAGAGTTTAATTTTTGGAGTGAAGGTAACCCACCTGAACATGAAACTATTTTGCCTTTTACTCGACTAATGGGAGGACCGATGGATTATACACCAGGTATTTTTAAAATTAAAAAAAGCTATTATGTTCCTGGTGCAAAAGAACAAGTTCATACTACTTTAACTAAGCAGTTAGCACTTTATGTTACACTTTATAGTCCTGTTCAAATGGCAACAGACCTACCCGAAAACTATTTGGCAAAACCAGACGCATTTCAATTTATAAAAGATGTTGCTGTTGATTGGGATGATACCAAAGTGCTTTTGGCCGAACCTGGCGATTATCTAGCCATTGCAAGAAAAGCCAAGGGCACCAACAATTGGTTTGTTGGCGGTATCACAGACCAAGATGCCAGAGAAATGATTGTAGATTTTGGCTTCCTAGAAAAAGGGAAAAAATATGAAATTACTATTTATAAAGATGCACCAAATGCCAGTTGGGATGAAAATCCGGAAGCTTATGTTATTGAAAAATTAACAGTGAGCAATAAAACCAAATTAAAAGTAAATGTTGCCAAAGGTGGTGGATTTGCAATTAGTGTATTTCCTAAAAAATAATTTAAAACAAACAATTAAAGAGGGCAATTTGTAACACATCTTGCCCTCTTTTTTTATAATAATTATACGTTAAAATGATAAAAATATATGGCATCAAAAATTGCAATACCATGCACAAAGCCTCTGATTGGCTTGAGGAAAAAAACATTGACTATGAATTTCATGATTACAAAAAATTAGGAATAACGGCAAAAACCATCAAAATTTGGTTGAAAATTTACCAGATAAATTTACTCATTAATACAAAAGGCACAACCTACAAGAAACTAAGCGATTCTGAAAAGTCAGCATGTTTATTTGATGATTCTGGCATCAAATTGATGCAACAATATACATCAATGATAAAAAGACCTATCCTAGAAGACGAAGGCCTGCTGCTACTTGGATTTAATGCTGCCGAATGGGAAGCAAAACTGCTGAACATTACCAAAAACGCTCCGAAAGACCAAAAATAGTGTCTAATCATTCACCCATTACCCCTTTACAAAACTTGCAAATGGGGATAATTCCCAAAGCATTGACTATGCTATTACAACTAGATTCGTTAGCAGTTGTAATCAGTTCATGCGAAATCTACAAATAAATAAAAAAAACCTCCTTAGGGACAGGGAATGGTCTCAAAATCTATTGTGGATTTTGGGTAGGCTTTTAGTAGTTATTCTTTTTTTAATTTTATGCAATCATCGCATAAAAGCCCAACAAACTTTTAGCTATACGGATGAAATAAGGTATTATAATAGAGGCCTTGAGCTTTTTGATAAGGAGAAATTTGCTGCTGCTCAAAAGCACTTTGATTGGTACGCAAAATTAACACAGCAACCCCTCAACCAAATTAATGCCCAGTATTATGCTGCCGTTTGTGCAATGGAACTGTTTAATCCAGATGCAGAATCATTGTTGAACCAAATAATTAATAAACATCCAGACAATACACGCGCTAAGTTAGCCCTGTTTCAATTGGGTAAATTACATTATAGAAATAAAAATAATAAACAGGCAGTTGTAAAATTGGATTTGGTTCAAACCGAATATTTAACAGGACCAGAATTAAAAGAATTCCATTTTATCTTTGGGTATTCCTTGTTTAAATTAGAGAGGTTTGAAGACGCTAAAAACGCCTTTAAGCCTATTAAAGATGAAAAAAGCAAATACTATGATCCTGCAAATTATTATTATGGCTATGTATGCTATAAATCTGGCGCCTACAATGAGGCCTTAGAACATTTTGCTAGAATAAAATACCACAAAACTTTTGGTCCTTTAGCCAGTGTTTATATAGCACAAATTTATTTTGTACGCAAACAATATAAGGAGGTAATAAGTTTTAGCGACACCATTTCCAACCAAGAAGTGGCCAATGATGTGGCAGGTATGGTAGGTCAATCGCATTATCAATTAAAAGAATACCCAGCTGCAATTCCTCACCTCGAAAAATTCATGAGCGCAGCTCCAATCGTTCCCAGCCAAAACGACTATTACATGTTGGGGTATTGTTACGCAAAAAATAACCAAGATGAAAAGGCCGTTAGTCAATTTCTAAAAGTTACAAAAAAATCAGATACCATAAGTCCTTATGTGCAATTTGGTTTAGCAAATTCTTACCTCAAACTTAACAACAAAACTGCTGCTAGAGCTGCATTTGAAAATTGCTACGTATACGATACAACCGGCGTGCTAGCCGAATCGGCTTTGTTTTTTTCGGCAAAGGTTTCAGACGATTTAAACCTGCAAGGATTTGCCATGACAAGGTATGTAAAACTATTGGAATACTATCCTGAAAGTGAATACACAGAGGAGGCCAGAGGTAATTTAGGCAACTTGTTACTGAATGCAAAAAACTACAAAGAATCCATTAAAATTCTGGAGGGAATTAAAAAGCCAAGCAAGCAAGATTTAATCAATTTACAGAGAGTAACCTATTATAGAGCTGAAGAATTATACCTCAACAACAATTATAAGGAGGCACATGATTACTTTTTAAAATCATCAGAAGAGAACCATGACAGCAGAATAAAAGGCCTCTCCTATTTTTGGTTGGCTGAATTAGATTACAAAGACCAACAAAATAAATTGGCCTTAGAAAATTTGCATAAATTCCAAGTTAATGCCGCCGTTAAGGAAACAAGATTCTATAACCAATCCTTTTATAATGAAGGATATGTTCATTTAAAAATGGAACAATATGTAAAAGCCGTTGAGGCATTTTCAATTTACTTAAATGCAGAAAAAATACCTTCCAATCCTGAAGTTTATACAGATGCTGTTTTGAGAACAGCAGATTGTTATTTTGCAGACAAAAACTACAATAAAGCAATTGAATACTACACAATTTTAGGTCAGAAAGAACTCAATGGCGCCGATTATGGCTTATACCAAAAAGCAATGATACTTGGGGTTTTAGGTAGAAATGAAGAGAAGATTACTGCCTTAAAAACATTAGAAAAAAGCTATCCTAAATCTCCTTACATAGATGATGCCGTTTTTGAATTAGCTGATATTTATTTAAAATCTGAGAATTATGAAATGGCCATTACCTCATTTCAATCTCTTATTAGCAATTACCCAAGGTCAATTTATTTAAGGAAATCTATTTTAAACAAATCATTGGCATTATTTAATATAAAGCGTGATGATGAGGCATTGGAAGAAATAAAAACATTGATAACTAATTATCCAAATAGTGAAGAGGCAAGGGAAGCACTGCCAATGGTTCAAAACATTTTTGTAAACCAGGGTAAAGGTGAAGAATACCTAAACTTTATTAAAGTATTACCCAATGTTATTGTATCGGCCTCTACCCAAGATTCATTGAGTTATGAATCTGCTTTCAACTTATATCAAAAAGAAAATTACGAAAAATCTAGCAAAGGCTTTGGTTCATATATTAGTCGTTTCCCTGGTGGCTATTTTATACTAAAAGCCAATTATTACAAAGCAGAAAGCGATTACAAACTAAAAAAATATGATGAGGCATTGGTGTGCTATGAATATGTTGCCAATTCTTTAAGAAGTGAATATTCGGAAAGATGCACTAGGCAAAGCGCAGTGTTGTTAAATATGCGAAAAAATTATGATAAGGCCTTTGAATATTTTGCAGCATTAGAGCGCATCGCTAGTAATAGAGATAACCTACAAGTAGCGCTGCTAGGGCAAATGAGAACTTGTGCCTACCAAAATAAAATAGACTCGGCAGCCTTGGTATCTCAACGTTACCTTTATTCAGGAATTTCTCAAAAAGATGGAATCATTGAGGCGCAAACTTATTTAGGTAGATTTTACCTAAAGAATAATAAGCACGATTCTGCTCAAAGTGCGTTCAATGCTGTGCTCAAAGAAACTAAAAACATTTATGGTGCAGAGGCAAAATATAGCATTGCTTTTATCCAATTTAGTAAGAAAGAATACAAACAATCTCAAAAAACAATTTTTGAATTGAATGATAAATTTAGTGCTTTTGATGCTTGGGTAGCTAAGGGATTTGTTTTGCTTGCCGATACCTATATCAAACAAAATGATTTCTTCCAAGCGAAGGCTACCTTGCAAAGTTTAATTGATAATTACGATGGACTAGAAATTATTTCTCAATGCAAAACTAGGTTGTCAGAAATTGAAGAATTAGAGAAAAAGCAAAATGCCGAATCTCAAAAGCAAATTGAATTAAGGATTAAACAAAATGATAATAAATAACCATGCAATCAGTTAAAAATTATATTTTTTCATTATTAGCAATACTGCTTATGGCAATGCCAAATGCATGGGCCCAGAGAATTGACAGCCTAATCAAAGACAATCAAATTGAAGTAATTAAGAACTTTAAACCTGTTTTATCCGAAGCCATAAAAATACCCGTTAACCCAAATCCTGAAAAACCAGAATATGTTAAACCAATTTTTAGCTATTCATTGCCCAACACACAATATAATGTTCAACCTACCATTTATACTATTAAACCCTTGAGCTTAGGTACAATGTTGCTACCAAAATTGAGAGGTAACTATATAAAAATTGGCTATGGAAATTTTAATATGCCACTTTTTGAGGCCTACCTTAACACTGTTAGAAACAAAAATTATCAGGCAGGTTTGTTTGTTAAACATCTTTCTGGTAATGGCGATGAGAAGTACAATAACTTTTCAAACAATACTGCCTATGGATATGTCAAAAAATTTACGGCAAAGGGTGTGTTAGGTGCAGATGCTTATTACCATAGAAATAGGGTGAACCTATATGGTGCGCCTAATGATGCATTAACATTGAGCAAAGACCCAAAGTTTATTTATCAATTGGTTGACATTAAAACCAATTACCAAAATTACTCTAAAGACAGCGCAGGCTTATTGTATAAGGTAGATTTAAATTATTACAATTTCAATAATTTGGTAGGATTTAAGGAAAACGACTTTGCATTAAAAGGCAGAATTTCTAAACAAAATACAGACCTTCCTTTTGAGCTGGTAACAGGGCTTAGGTTCAACAATAATATGATTAAAAATACCGCTGGAGACTATTACAATTACCAGAGGATTTATTTTGATTTAAACCCTCAGTTATTCATGAATTCAGAAAATTTCTACCTCAAAGCAGGGTTTAATTCAACCATTAATAGCGATTCAACTAATTCAACATTCCATTTTTATCCAAAAGCCGAGGGTGCCTATCATATTATTAAAAACAAACTCACCGTTTATGGTGGTTTAACTGGTTGGCTTGATCCTATTACCTACAGAACCGTTTGGACAGAAAATCCTTTTGTAAACCAAATGACGCTCAGAAATACCAGCCATAACCTTGAAGCTTATTTTGGCTTTAAGGGTGAATTAGGACCACAAACAAGTTTCCTCATTTCTTTCAATGCTGCCAAAATTGAAAACCTAACTTTCTACAGCACAGATTCGGCATCGGCAGAACAAATTCTGGTTTATGATACGGGTAAATCTAAGCTATCAACCATTTCTATTGGACTACAACATCAATGGAATGAAAAGTTTAGAATGGGGATTATTGCAAATATTTTAAACTACAAACTTACAAATGTGGCACAACCTTATACCCGACCACAATTTGAAACTAAATTGAATAGCACCTATAATATTTCCGATAAATTTCTTGTTAAATTGGATATGATTTATTGGGGGTTGCGCTATGGTAGATCAGATGCAAAAAGAACAGATGGCTCTTTGGTTAGTACTGACTATAAAATGAACCCATTTGTTGACCTTAACATTGGAATTGATTATCGCTATAACAAAAAACTGTCTGCTTTTGTTCAATTCAATAACATAGCAAATAACCCCTACCAAAGATATTATAACTATCAAGTTTATGGTATCAACCTAATGGGCGGATTAACTTTTACCTTCTAAAAAAATATGAATATGGGATCATTTAAAGTAATAGGCGGAAAACAATTAAAAGGAGAAATTACACCACAAGGGGCCAAAAATGAAGCATTACAAATTCTATCAGCTGTATTACTCACTGCTGAAGAAGTTGAAATCTCAAACATTCCTGTAATTAGGGATGTAATGAAATTAATTGAGCTATTGGAAGCTATGGGTGTTGAGGTAAAAAAACTAAATGATACCACCTATATATTTAAAGCAAAAAATGTAAATCTCGATTATTTATTAAGCGATGATTTTAAAACAAAAGGTGCCAGCCTGCGTGGTTCAATTATGATAATTGGTCCGCTTTTAGCCCGCTTTGGCCTGGCTTATATCCCAGAACCTGGTGGCGATAAAATTGGTAGAAGACCTGTTGATACTCATTTAAGAGGATTCGAAAATTTGGGAGCAACCTTTGAACACATGCACCATGAACGCTTTTATAAAATCAATGGCAAAGAGTTAAAAGGTGCCAATATGTTGTTAGACGAAGCGTCTGTTACAGGCACTGCAAATATTTTAATGGCAGCATGTTTGGCCAATGGTAAAACAAGTATTTACAATGCTGCAAGCGAACCCTATATTCAACAACTCTGCAAAATGCTCAATAGCATGGGTGCAAAAATAATGGGGATTGGTTCAAACCTATTAAATATTGAAGGGGTGCAATCTCTTGGTGGATGCAAACATACCATGTTGCCAGACATGATTGAGATTGGTAGTTTCATTGGTTTGGCTGCCGCTACTAACTCTGATATTACAATCAAAAACTGTGCAATACCAAGTCTCGGTTTGATCCCAAAAGTTTTTCAACGTATGGGAATTCAGCTGGAATTTAATGGCGATGATATCAGAGTTCCCCAACAAGATTCATATAAAATTGAAACCCTCATTGATGGTTCAATACTTACAATTAAGGATGGCATTTGGCCTGCGTTTACCCCAGATTTAATCTCAGTGGCACTTGTTACCGCAACCCAAGCCAAAGGCAGTGTTTTAATTCATCAATGGATGTTCGAAAGCAGGTTATTCTTTGTAGATAACCTAATAGATATGGGAGCAAAAATCATCCTATGCGATCCACACCGAGCAGTTGTTATTGGTTCAAACCGTGAAACAAAACTAAGAGGTATTAACATGTCTTCACCTGATATTAGAGCAGGTGTTTCAATGCTCATTGCGGCAATGGCTGCTCAAGGTACAAGTACCATCAATAACATTGAACAAATAGACAGAGGCTATCAAAATATTGATGAAAGACTAAGGGCCATTGGTGCAGATATAACAAGGATTTCGTGAAAAGACATCTACTAATTTATTGTTTTCTTTTTTTAGCATGGCATGCTATTGGTCAAAATCGCGAGTTAAGTATTGGAGATACTTTACCCAATTTTTATTACCAAGGACAATTTTCAAAATCATATAATCTAAAGGAACTAAAAGGTTCGTATGTGCTCGTTAATTTTTGGGCTAGCTGGAACATGGAAAGCAGAGGAATGCAATTAGATTTTATTGATATCTACGCCAAATACAAAGATAAAAGATTTAAAAAAGGTCGCAAATTTTATATCCTAAGTATTAGCTTAGATGAGGCTTTTGAAGTATATAACAGTGCCTTAAAAAAGGATAATTTGCCTTGGAAAAGTCACCTGTGCGACTTCAAAGGCTGGAGTTCTCCAATAATTCGACAATGTGGTGTACAAAGCATTCCTTTTAATTACCTGCTTGATCCAAATGGAATTGTTATTGCTAAAAATATCAAAAAAGATTTGCTTGAAGACATACTGAGGGCGCATTAGTGCCACATTGTCACCAAAATATTGATGGCAAAAAATTTGACTATAAATTCCCAAAGGTATTAACATGCAAAAAGAACAAGAGAATTCGAACGAAGAAATAGAGTTTAAAACAGACAGCACCCACATAGATGAGGAGTTGCAGGAAATTGCCAACGAATTAAGTAACAACGAGCCTACTGCCAATTTAGAGGAAAATGTCAGTGAAGAAGCAAAAACAAAGGCCGAATTGGCATCGGTTCAGGATAAATATTTAAGACTATATTCTGAATTTGAGAACTACAAAAGAAGAACTACCAAAGAGCGCGCAGATTTATTTAAAAGCGCCAACCAAGAGGTTTTATTGGCAATGCTGCCTGTAATGGACGATTTTGAACGCGCCTTGGAAGCAATGCCTTCTACAGATGAAAATCAAAAGATCAAAGAGGGTATTGATTTAATTTATAGCAAATTTAAAAATACCCTTGTCGCAAAAGGTGTTAAAGAAATGGAAGCGCAAGGGTTGGCGTTTGACCCAGATTTTCACGAAGCAATTACAAAAATACCTGCTCAATCAGAAGAATTAAAAGATAAAATTGTTGCCATTTTAGAAAAAGGATATTTCCTTCACGATAAGGTAATCAGATTTGCTAAAGTTGTAATAGGGGAATAAAAAATGGCTAAAAGAGATTACTACGAAATATTGGGCGTTAGCAAAAATGCCGCTGCCGATGAAATAAAAAAGGCTTACCGCCAAATGGCTATTAAATATCATCCTGATAAAAATCAAGGAGATAAGGCCGCAGAAGAAAAATTTAAGGAAGCTGCTGAAGCCTATGAAGTGCTAAGCAATGCTGATAAAAAAGCCAAATACGATAGGTTTGGTCACCAAGCTATGGGAGCAGGAGGTGGACAGCAAGGTGGCATGAACATGGATGACATTTTTAGCCAATTTGGAGATGTTTTTGGTGAGGGCCACCCATTTGAATCTTTTTTTGGAGGTGGTGGTCAAAGACGCGGTGGCGGTGGACAACGTAGGCAAAAAGTTGGAAGTAACCTTCGTGTTAAAGTGAAACTTACCTTGCAAGAAATTGCAGCGGGAGTAGAAAAAAAATTAAAAGTAAACAAGCAGATTGCTTGCAGTACTTGTAATGGAAATGGTGCTAAAGATAAATCTTCTTTTAGAACCTGTGGAACCTGCGCTGGATCTGGACAAGTAAGAAAAGTTACCCAAACATTTTTAGGCCAAATGGCTACCACAGCTTCATGCCCAACATGCAATGGCGAAGGAAGTGTAGTTACCTCAAATTGTAATTCGTGCAGAGGAACAGGCAGAATGGAAGGCGAAGAAGTTATAACTGTAAATATTCCTGCAGGAGTTGCGGATGGCATGCAACTATCAATGAGTGGCAAAGGAAATGCACCAGAAAGAGGTGGAATACCTGGCGACTTAATTATTTTGATTGAAGAGATTGATGATCCTTTATTGAAAAGAGATGGCAATAATATTATCTTCGATTTATACCTAAATTTTGCTGATGCTGCGCTTGGAACCCAAGTAGAAATTCCAACGGTAAGCGGAAAAGTAAAATTAAAAATTGATGCAGGAACCCAAGCTGGAAAAATACTCCGATTAAGGGGCAAAGGACTACCAGAACTAAACTCTGGCTACCACGGCGATCAATTGGTTCAAGTAAATGTTTGGACTCCTAAGAAATTTAGCCCAGAGGAAAAAGTAATCTTGGAAAAATTGAAAGTATCAGAAAACTTTAATCCTAAACCAGACAAAAATGACTCAGGGTTCTTTGATAGGATGAAAGAGTTTTTTAATTAAAACTTAGGGCAACCGAGTTTACCCTTTTGTTTGCTGATATTAAAATAGACACCTATTCCACTAAAAAAATAACCATCGGGCGGAATCCATGACCTTTTATAAAGGTTGCCCGCCATTTTATTGGAGGTGCTAATATTAATTGTATTTTCCCAATAAATACTCACCACTTTAGAGAGGCTACAACCTAATACCAATCCAAAGTTACCTATTACAGCAACTTGCTTGTTAGCCTGGCCCTTTGATGAGGTTAAACTGCCTCCATATCCAACAGTAGAATAAATATCATCAATGTTTTGTTCAACGGTATTTACAGTAAAATATTTCGACCTAAATTGTGTAGCTCCAATTCCTATTTGTGCATTAACTGTGAACTTTTCTCTAGTCAAACCTACATTGTGGTTAAAACTGTAATTTACCATGAATTGCCCTTCATTAAAATCGCAAGTAGAGCCTTGAGTATTTTCAGATTTTAAAGTGAGTAAATGACCTGATTTAAATTGAATGCCAATCTCAAAATCATCATTGACAACTTTATAAATACCTCCAAAATAAGAGGGTATTATTTCTTTAAAATCGCCATAATTCCTGGTAATA
The DNA here is from genome assembly GCA_947485745.1 of Bacteroidota bacterium. Lineage (GTDB taxonomy): Bacteria > Bacteroidota > Bacteroidia > UKL13-3 > UKL13-3 > B1. The sequence continues at coordinate 39,934 of CANKQY010000003.1, read as the reverse complement.
GCGTAATCCATTTGATTGGATAAATACAAACCATAACCTACACCACCGCCAAAACGAAAATCTTCCAAGTACCATTGCTTGGTAGCAGTGAGTTTTTCACCAAACGCATATTTCAATTCGTTTGAAAAAACTGAGAACGCATGCAAGAGTATTATTGTGATTATTAATAACTTACGTTTCATGTTGTATAATTAAAATTTTGGACAACCTAACCTGCTGCCTCCCTTACCGAATTTATAAAATAAACTTAGTCCTGTATAAAAATACATATCAGGTGGAATTTTAGCTAATTTATTTAAGTGCCCAGATAATTTGTTGGTAACAGATACTTGAAGACTATTTTCAAAATACAAACTAAGATTACCTGCTATTCTAAAACCTAGGTTCAAACCGATATTGCCCAAAGCAGCAAACTTTTTATTAGGAATATCAGTATATTCATTTCCCTTAAAATCTTTTCTGTTTTCAAATCCATAACCAACACTAGAAATGACATAATCTTCTGATTTAAAATTTGAATTCACTGCAAAATACTTGCTTTTATAATACATAAATCCTAAACCATATTGAAAATTAACCGTTACCGCTTTACCATTCAAATCAATATTGTCGTTTAAGCTTTTTTGCCAAATTGATTGTAGTTCTTGGTAATTACACTGTAATCCTTGGGTATTGCTAGATTTTAAGGTTTGAAAAGAACCTGTTTTAAAAACCAAACCCCACTCTTTTTCTTCGTTAATTTGCTTGAAGGCAGCAATCGTCAAGTTTGTACGAAGTTCTTTAAAATCGCCATAATTTCTTGTTAAAGCATAATCCATTTGGTCGCCCACATAAAGGGCATATCCTAGTCCAAAACCAAAGCGCCAACCATCCAATGGCATTGGCGTTAAATTAATTTTATTCAATTGAATTGGCTTCTCTTCAGCGGCAATGGCAGTGTTAAATCCCAAAAGCAATAGCACAACAATATTCAATAAGTTCCTCAAAGTATTAGTTGTAAATTTTAGTATTTTAAATCAAAAATAATAAAACTAAAGTAAATTTGATCAAAAATTATAACTTTTATAACACAATAATATGCAATTTTAATAAATTAACTGCCATCAAGCAATATTTAACCTGATGCCAACATAAATTTGATTTAATTGCAATCATGATTATTGAAATAGAAAACTTAAACAAGCGATATCAAAATCATATTGCACTTAAAGATATTAGCCTATCCATCCAAAAAGGGTCCATTTTTGGCCTACTAGGACCAAATGGCGCGGGTAAAACGAGTTTGATTAGAATTTTAACCCATATTACTGAAGCAGATTCAGGTAAAATTTTATTTAAAGGTGAACCCCTCAATGAAAAGCACATTTACAAAATGGGCTATTTACCCGAAGAACGGGGGTTGTATAAAAAAATGACTGTTAAAGACCAGTTATTGTATTTTGCTGAAATTAAAGGACTTTCAAACAAAGAGGCAAAGGAAAAACTAAAGTATTGGGTAGATAAATTTGAAATAAAGGATTGGTTAGGTAAAAAAGTAGAGGAATTATCGAAAGGAATGCAACAAAAAGTTCAATTTGTTGCAACCGTACTTCATGAGCCAGAACTCATAATTTTAGATGAACCATTTTCTGGTTTTGACCCAATTAATGCGCAATTATTAGTTAATGAAATTCTTTCCTTAAAAGAAAAAGGCTCAACAATCATATTCTCTACCCACCGAATGGATTCGGTAGAATTACTTTGTGACCACATTGCCCTTATCAATAAAGCAGAAAAAGTATTAGATGGCGAAGTAAATGCCATTCAACAACAGTATAAGAAAAATCAATTTGAGTTAAAGTACCAAGGTAATCCGCTACTTTCTGATGATTACATAGTAGTAACAAAATCTACCTCAAAAGATTCTGCTAATACTTGTATCATTGAATTAAAACAAACAATGACCAACAATAACCTCATTGAATATTTGATATCAAAACAAATTTCATTGATTTCGTTTACAGAAAATCTTCCTAGCATGGAAGAAATATTTATCATGGCTGTTCAACAAAAACAACAAATCAATTAATCATGCATAAAATCTGGCTAATTTGTAAAAGAGAATATTTGTCGAGAGTGAAGAAAAAATCATTTTTAATCATGACCCTCCTCTCCCCTCTACTAATAGTATTTTTTTATGGTGTTATTTTTTATTTTTCGTTTAACCAAGATCTGGAAGAAGAAAGAAAAATTGTACTTATTAATGACCAATCTAGCGTTTTTGAAAACAACCTGGAAAACACAAAAATCATTAATTTTCAATATAACAAACTCACGGATTCTGAACCAAAATTATTGTTAGAAAACAGCGGAGCTTATGGTGTTTTAACCATCACAAAAAAAGAGGGCAGCTATACCTATGATTTATTGGCCAATGAACAGCCCGGCTTAAATACCCTTTCTAGCATAGAATCTAAATTAGAAAAAGTATTAAAAAACAAAGAGCTCGAAGCTAATGGCATCGATAAAAAAATTGTAAACGATATCAATGCTATTTCGGTAAAACTATTAACCAGAAAAAATACAGATGATGGTATTGAAAAAGGAAATTCTAGCACCACAACTATCATAGGATTTTTAGGGGCGTTTCTCATTTATTTTTTCATTTTTCTATATGGTGTTCAGGTAATGAAGGGGGTAATTGAAGAAAAAACAAACAGAATTGTTGAGGTGCTCATTTCATCTGTTAAGCCTTTTCAATTAATGATGGGTAAAATTATTGGCATTGCCATGGTTGGTATCACACAATTTGTAATATGGGTGGTTTTGGTTGCTGCATTAAGCGGTCCGGTTTCTATCTTAGTTATGGAAATGATGCATGTTGATCCTAGCGCCATGATTGATGGAAAGCAAGTTGCAGGTGCCTCACAAGATGCTGGATTTTCTGAAATACTTTCATCCTTAAGTGGATTAAATATTCCACTCCTCTTAGGATTGTTTGTTTTCTATTTTATTGGTGGTTACTTATTTTACGGTGCATTATTCGCAGCAGTAGGTTCAGCCGTTGATAACGAAACCGACACCCAACAATTTATGATGCCAATAACTTTACCGCTAGTTTTTTCTATTGCCATTGCACAATCGGTGATAAATTCTCCTAATAGCTCATTATCTGTTTGGCTCTCCATGATTCCTTTTAGCTCGCCTGTAATAATGATGGTTCGATTACCATTTGGAATTCCAACTTACCAAATAATTGCCTCCATGGTTTGCATGATTCTTGGATTTATTGCCACAGTTTGGTTCGCTGGAAGAATCTATAGAATTGGCATATTAACTTATGGGAAAAAACCAACCTACAAAGAATTATTCATGTGGTTATTTCGTAAGAATTAATGAGTAAAAAAATCTCTCTTCAAGTATTCAGCATTCCTTCTTATAGGTTCTTTCTTGCCACAAGGTTATTTTTAACGCTTGCACTTCAAATGCAAGCAGTAATTATAGGTTGGCAAATTTATGAGCTAACCAATGATCCGCTTTCTTTGGGTTTAGTAGGACTAGCAGAAGCAATACCAGCTATTTCAATTGCACTATATGGTGGCCACATTGCAGATATCTATAATAGAAAAACCATTCTCCTTATTAGTTTAGCTGTAATACTATTAAGCAGCATTGGTCTATATTATGGCTTTGCAGGACATTTAAATGGAAAGTTACAACTCATATCAATTTATGGTTTTATTTGTTTAAATGGATTAGCTAGAGGCTTCTATTCGCCTGCTTCCTTTGCTACCATATCATTGTTGGTCCCAAAAAATTTGCTCACCTACGCCAGCACCTTAAATAGCACTATATGGCAGTTTGCTTCTGTTATTGGACCTGCTTTAGGTGGCTTTTGTTTTGCCTATTTTGGATTGAACATAAGTTTTATTATTATAATTATATTGATCATTATTGCTTTCTTAACCCTTTTTCAAATAAAAGTTGATTTCGTAAAAATGGCAGATACGGGCGAAAAAATTCTGCCTCGTTTAAAAGAAGGAGTTACGTTTGTATACAAAAATAAAATCATTTTATCGGCGCTATCTCTTGATTTGTTTTCTGTATTATTTGGCGGAGCAACCGCTCTACTGCCAATTTTTGCTGATGAAATTTTACAAACTGGTCCAGAAGGATTGGGATTATTAAGAGCTGCACCATCTTTTGGAGCAGTATTGATGATGACCTACTTATCTATGCGAAAAAATTTGGTTCAGCCCGGAAAAACTTTGATACAAGCGGTAGGAGCATTTGGTATTTGTATGTTATTATTTGGATTATCAGAGAGTTTTTATCTATCTCTAATCCTATTATTTTTAAGCGGTGCATTTGATAGTATTAGCGTAGTAATCCGATCCAATATTTTACAACTGAATACTCCTGATCACATGAGAGGAAGAGTATCCGCTGTAAACACTATTTTTATTGGCTCTTCCAATGAAATAGGCGCATTTGAAAGTGGCCTAGCTGCCAAAATTTTGGGTGCCGCAAATGCAGTTATTTTTGGCGGAGTAATGACTTTAGGAATTGTAGGTTTTACCCAATGGAAAGCGGTTGCTCTCAAAAAATTAACATTTGAAAAAGACTAATTAATAGCCAATATACCTTCTGGTAAATTAACTTGAATAAGTTTCTTTTGGTCATCTATTTCAACAATAATGGCATCTACCAGTGGTATTAACACAATTGTTCCTTGGAAATTTATTTTCGCCAAACTTTGATATGGGTATTCTATTATTTCAATTACGTCTCCTAAAACACCATATTTTTTATCTACCATGGAATAACCATCAATATTCCAATCATCATCCAAATCCTCTTTCATTACCTGCTTTTTGGGCAATAATAAAATCTTTCCAATAAGCTGAGAAGCCTGTTCTATGGTGTTTACACCTTGAAGGTTTAAAATAATTTCATCCTCCAAATCTGCCTTGGTAGCTTGTATATAAAAAGGAACGGGCTTTCCCCGAAATTCGAGAAAAGCCCATTCCTTTATTTTTATTGAACGAGTTAAAGAAAACTTTAATTCGCCCTTTGTGCCATGAACCTTCACCGCAGAACCAACTTCAACGAAGTCTTGTCTTTGGATAGTTTTCAAGCTATAACTCAATTATTCAGCTGGAGTTTCAGTAGCAGCTTCTTCTGCAGGTGCGGCAGCTTCTTCTATTGGAGCAGCAACTTCTTCTGCAGGTACGGCAGCTTCTTCTATTGGAGCAGCAACTTCCTCTGCAGGTGCAGCAGCAGCTTCTATTGGAGCGGCAACTTCTTCTGTAGGTGCAGCATCTTCTTCTATTGGAGCGGCAACCTCTTCTGTAGGTGCGGCAACTTCTTCTACAATTGCAGCAGCTTCAACAGGTGCAGCTACATCTTCAGCAGGAATTCCTTCTGTAGGAACTTCTTCTTCAACTACTGGATTTGCAGCAGCTTCAGCAGCAGCAACTTTTGCAGCAATTTTGCTTAGGCGAGAAGCATTCACTTTCGATTCTTCAGCTAATCTTGCAGCTACCTTTTCAGATACTGTAGATTTAACTCTTTCAACATGTGATTGCACTTTGCTTTCTTTTTCGCTGATCCATTTAGCAAATTTTTCATCTGCTTGTTCTTGGGTCATTGCACCTTTTTTAACACCAACAGCCAAATGGCTTTTCATCAATGCACCTTTGTATGAAAGGATTGCACGACAAGTGTCGGTAGGTTGAGCACCATTTTCTAACCAGTAGGTTGCGCGGTCTACATCCAACTCAATGGTTGCAGGCTGTGTTTGAGGAAGGTATGAACCAATTTTCTCGATAAACTTACCATCTCTCGGAGCACGCGAATCCGCCACCACTACGTGGTAAAAAGGTGATTTAGAACGTCCATGACGTTGTAATCTGATTTTTACTGACATATCTAATTTTTGTTTTTAATCCCGGGGTCTCCTTTTCCGGGGTGGCAAATATCTGCTATTTTTTTGAAAAACAAAAGCTTTCAGGCTAATTATTCAGATTTTATAGCAAGCCAAACTGGGTAAAATGATGTGTAAAGTGCTTCCGATGAAATAAATACCACTCTTCCTTATTCAAATTTCCGAAAATTGGATGGGTAAAACTAGCCTCATTTTCTTGCTCCCAAAAATTTAAATATAACTCAATTTCAGCTATTAAGGCAAGTTTTGCATCCTCAAAGTTTGCATGCTTCAAAGCTTGCAAACCATCTCCTAAAAAAGGTGCAGCAAAATCTCGCTTTAACGGCGCATCACTCAATAGCATGATGCGTTTTACCTTCTCAACCTTCTCAATTGGAGTAACCAAAGGTACCATAAACTCCCCCCTAGAAAAAGACAGTGGTAACATCAAATGTTCTAACATGTGTTGAGCTGTCATGATGCCCCATTGGGCAGGCGTTTCTGGTTGTAACTTTGGCAATAATTCTGCTACTGCCGGACCAGGAAATTGAATAAAATTGGCCATTATTATGGATTTATTTTTACAATTCTATAACTCCCTTTCACTAGCCTAAACCAAACCTGTCCGTCTTCACCTGCCATGGCTCCATATTTATTGCGGTATATTTCCTCAGGTTTTTGTTGCACTATTGCCTCCACAAAATCGGGTGAAAAAATAGAATCAAAATTTCTCAAAAAAACTTTATTATCCTTGTATCCTGGCAATGGATATAATATAAGTGCGGAAATTTTCTCCTTATTTCTGTCCATTACATCCCATTGAAAAGTTTGATAAAATGCCTGAAAATCCTTTGCATTTGGAAACCCAGCAGCATCCCAACTTGACGAAAGAGTGCTATCTAAAAACAACTGCGGTATATGCTGATACGGATCTGGCGTGGTATAATCAATTACTTGCTCATCAACGGCTGATATTCGTCCGTCATAATTATCCTCAATAATTGTATCAACTGTTGGAATAGAATCTACTTCATTTAATAAAACATGGGATGTAGGTTCATCGCATGCAATGACAATTAAACTTAAAACTAAAAACAGAAAGAAAGTTTGCTTCATATCCCAGTATAATTGTGAGGTGTAATATTATTTAGCTCAGCTTTTACCTCCTCAGATACTTGCAAGGTAACAATAAATTCTTGAATTGATTGTTGGGTGATAGCTTCATTGGTTCTGGTGAGCGCTTTTAAAGCCTCGTATGGCCTGTCAAATCCTTCCCTTCTCAAAATTGTTTGAATAGCCTCTGCCACAACTGCCCAATTATTTTCTAAATCATTGTGTAATTTTTGTTCGTTCAATAACAACTTTCCCAAACCCTTTTCCAATGATTTTAAAGCTATAGTGGTATGTGCAAATGGCATTCCAATATTCCTTAAAACGGTGCTATCAGTTAAATCTCTTTGCAACCTAGAGATGGGCAATTTTTCTGAAAAATGCGCATAAAAAACGTTGGCAATTCCAAGATTTCCTTCCGCATTTTCAAAATCTATTGGATTAACTTTATGAGGCATTGCGCTTGATCCAACCTCCCCTTCTTTCAACCTTTGCTTAAAATAATCCATGGCCACATATTGCCATACATCTTTTGCAAAATCAAGCAAAATTGTATTGATTCTTTTAAAACCATCAAACAAGGCTGCTAAGTTATCATAATGCTCTATTTGTGTGGTAGGATGCGATCGGTTCAAACCTAAATGACCGCAAAATTTATCGCCAAATTCTAGCCAATTTATTTCAGGGTAGGCCACCACATGTGCATTGTAGTTTCCTGTTGCACCTCCAAATTTTGCTGGATAGGTAAGCTGATTTATCTGATTCAATTGAACATTGATTCTTGATATAAATACCTCCCATTCTTTTCCCAATCTAGTTGGTGAGGCGGGCTGTCCGTGAGTTCTAGCAAGCATTGGAATATTTGCCCAATCTATAGCTTGCTGCTTCATAATGGCCAATACATTTTGTAAAAGGGGCAAAACTTCCAACTCAATGGCATGTTTTAAACTCATGGGTATAGCTGTATTATTAATATCTTGAGAGGTTAAACCAAAGTGCACAAACTCTGATGCCTCTTTTAAACCAATTGCTGCGAATTCATCCTTAATAAAGTATTCTACCGCCTTTACATCATGGTTGGTGGTTTTTTCAATGTCCTTTATTTTCTTAGCCTGAACCAAACTTAAGTTATGATAAATGCCTCTAATGGCCGCCTTTTGATCACTACTAACCTTATCCTTTAATTGTGGTAAGGGCATTTCCGCCAAGGCTATAAAATATTCAATTTCAACCCAAACCCTGTATTTTATTAATGCAAACTCGCTAAAATAATCACCCAACTTTTCAGTCTGTTTTCTGTATCGCCCATCAATTGGGGAAATTGCCGTTAATGCTTCTAATTCCATGCTTGTAAATTTCAACAAAAATAATTCGGTTCGAACCTAAATAAAAACTATTTCTCCACTTGTGTATCTGAATAGAATGAAATAATTTGCTTTTATGAATTTAATACGATGTAATTGGACCCAAAACGACGCTTTGATGAATGAATATCATGACCAAGATTGGGGAATACCAGTGCACAGCGACCAAAAGTTATTTGAATATATACTCTTAGACTCTTTTCAAGCCGGACTTAGTTGGAAGACAATTTTATACAAAAGAAAGAATTTTGAGTTAGCATTTGCTGGGTTCAACCCAAATAAAATTGCCAAATTCAACGAAAAAAAGTTGGAATCCTTGATGTTAGATGCTGGAATAATTAGAAATAGACTCAAAATTTGGGGTGCCGTTAAAAATGCAAAGGCCTTTCTTTTGGTTCAAAAAGAATTTGGCAGCTTTGATACCTATATATGGCAATTTGTTAACCACAAACCTATCATCAACCATTGGAAAAAAATTCAAGAACTTCCTGCAAAAACAAAAGAAAGTGATGCCATGAGTAAAGAACTAAAAAAACGTGGCTTCACCTTTGTTGGGTCAACCATTTGCTATGCATTTATGCAAGCTGCAGGCATGGTAAACGACCATTTAACAAGCTGCCACAAATACAAAAAGTGATCCATTCGACAGGCTCAGGATGACAAAAAGTTAAAAGCTAAAGGCTAACAGCTAACGGCCATTAGCTACTTAAACAGCCCCCAAATATCGTTGCCAAAAATAAGCACCATTAAGGTAAGTAAAATAATCATTCCAGCGTATTGAGCGCCTTCCAAAAATTTCTCACTCAATGGGCGACCAATAATCATTTCAATTAATAAAAAAACAACGTGACCACCATCTAAAGCCGGGATTGGCAGAATATTCATAAAAGCTAAACCCAAAGAAATAAGGGCGGTAAACATCCAAAACCTACTCCAAATCCATTCGCCACCATAAAACTTGGCAATGCCTATCGGACCTTGAACAGCTTTATTTACGGCAATGTCACCATTAAATATTTTTCCCCAGCCCTTAATCTGCGCATCAATAGTTTCAATTGCCTTGTTGAGGCCAGCAGGAAATGAACCGAAAAACGAATAAGAAACAACCTCAAACATAAAGTCTTTTGAATCTGGTTTGAACCCTACTCTACCAGTTTCATCAACAGCAACTTTTATAGACACAGGTTCATTGTTTCTGTTAATGCCTAATACAACCTCTTTGCCTGCGTTTGCCTTCAATAATGCTTGAAACTCATCAAAGAATTCAAAACTTGTGCTATCTACTTTGGTTATTACATCATTTACTTGTAAACCTGCCTTCTCTGCTGGATATCCCGGCGTTAGCTCGGCAACAAAAAAATGCATCCTTGGCACAAAAAAATCGGCCTTTGCATCACTAAATTTTTTCGCAAAATCTGGTGGTAAGGTTACGTCAAATATTTGCCCGTTCCTCTCTACCTCATACTTAACTTCTGTACCTAAAATATGTTTTATTTTGAGCGCTTCTTCAAATCTTAAAATTGGCGACCCATTAACAGATACCAATTTATCACCTAGCATAAAGCCACAATCTTTTGCAATTTGAGAAGGCACTATTCCGCTTTGAACCGATGAATTTTGAATGTATTTTTCACCATAAGAATAACTCATCATGGCAAAAATTACAATGCCTGTGATGATATTCACAACTACACCACCAACCATTACAATGAGTCGTTGCCAAGCTGGTTTGCTTCTAAATTCCCAAGGTTGGGCAGGCAATTTCATGGCTTCTTTGTCCATGCTTTCATCTATCATTCCTGCAATTTTTACATAGCCACCTAGAGGCAACCAACCAATACCCCATTCGGTATCGCCAATTTTCATCGAAAACAATTTCACTCCCCAAGCATCAAAAAACAAATAGAATTTTTCTACTTTTATTCCAAAAGCACGGGCAGCCAAATAATGTCCAAATTCATGTAAAATAACCAGTATAGAAATGCCCAATATTAGTTGGGCGGCCATAATTAATCCTTGCATGTGTATGTTTTATCTTCTCTAATAAGTTGCAATAATAACAATTTTATGCCAATAAATCGAGTGCAATTCTTCTCGTTTCGGAATCCGTTTCCACATAATCGTTAAGGTCAGGCTTTTGAATAAATCCTACTTGGTTCATACATTTTTCATTTAACTCAGCAATTTGCAGAAATTTTATCTTATCCTTCAAAAAGGCCTCCACCGCAACTTCATTGGCCGCATTGAGTATACAGGCCATATTGCCACCCTTTTCCATTGCCTCATAAGCCAAACCCAAATTTCTAAAGGTAATAGGATCTGGCTCTTCAAAGGTTAAGGTTTTAATTTCATGGAAACTCAATCGCTTAAAATCGGACTGAACTCTTTGCGGAAAAAAGAATGCGTAGTGTATTGGCAACTTCATATCAGGCAAACCCATTTGCGCTTTTATACTGCCATCATTAAATTCAACCATACTATGAATGATAGACTGTGGGTGCACCACTACATCAATTTGCTCCCTGCTTAATCCAAATAGCCACTTGGCTTCAATTACCTCTAAACCTTTGTTCATAAGGGTTGCAGAATCTATGGTTATTTTTGCTCCCATAGACCAATTAGGATGTTTCAAGGCCTGTGCTTTGGTTACTTCCAATAAATCTGACCTTAGCTTCCCCCTAAAAGGACCGCCAGAGGCAGTTAAAATAATACGCTCAATTGGGTTCAAACCTTCACCTACCAAGCATTGAAAAATTGCCGAATGTTCAGAATCTACCGGAATCAGTTCAACTTTGTGCTCGGCACATAAACTGGTTACCAATTGGCCTGCCACCACCAATGTTTCCTTATTGGCCAAGGCTATTTTCTTTTTATTTTCAATTGCACTAATGGTAGGCTTTAAACCGCTGTAACCAACCATTGCCGTTAGCACCAAATCAGCCTCGGTAATACCCATCAATTCCTCTATGGCCTTATTTCCGGCAAAAACCTTAATATCTAGTGGATCTAAAACCTCTTTTACTTGCAAGTATTTACTTTCATCGGCAATAACCACATGATTGGGCCTAAATTTTATAGCCTGGGCAATCAATAAATCGGCATTGCTGTTGGCGGTTAGCACCTCTACCTCCAAAAAATCACTTTGCTCACTTACAACTTCTAATGCTTGTGTACCAATGCTCCCAGTACTGCCTAAGATGGCTATTTTTTTCTTTTGATGTTCCATGAATACATCCGCAAAATGTGATATTATTTCAAACAAAACAACGTAAATATTTGCCAACTGTCTGAACCAAATTCAATTGAAACTCCAAAAAAGTAATTAAAGCAAGTCCGAATCATAAAAAACTTATTCGCCACCATTTAAATAAATAATGGTTTTTAAGCTTAATTATCTAAAATACTTACACCAACCTTTCCACTATTTTCCTATCATTACTTAATCTTGGTACTTTGTTTTGTCCTCCTAACTTACCTTCTAGCTTCATGAAATTGATGAAGGCATCTGTCGGCAAAACCCTTATTTTCAAACATTGCAAAATATTCCCTACAATTAGATCTTTATAATAAATATTCTTTAGCTGCAATGCTTCATCTACCTCTTTTGCAAATTGGATCAAATCAATTGGTAACTTTTCAAACGAAATAAACCATTCGTGATATGGTAATCCCCCTTCTAGTGGATTTACTTGCGGCGCTACTGTAAATTCAATGATTGAAACGCCTTGGTTATTGGCAACACTTAATAAGGCAGCTTCTACTTCTTCACCAATAACATGCTCTCCGAAGGCAGATATATAATGCTTGATACGACCCGTTACTTTAATCCTAAAAGGATTAAGGGAAACAAACTTTACGGTGTCTCCTATATTGTAAGCATATAATCCTGCATTGGTGCTAAGGATTAAGGCATAGTTTACATTTAATTCCACCTCTGACAATGAAATGCGAGTGGGTATTTCATTGTAAAACTCATCTACAGGAATAAACTCATAAAAAATACCATTGTTTACCAATAATAACAACCCTTCTGCATGCTGCGAATCTTGGTAAGCAATAAATCCTTCTGATGCAGGGTAGGTCTCTATGGTATCGACTTTCTTTCCAATACTCTCTTCTATTTTTGCCCTATAAGGTTCAAAATTTACACCCCCATATACAAACAAATTAAAGTTTGGAAAAACATCTTTGATTGCCTTTCCCGTTCTTACTTTTATCAAATCAAAATACATTTGAACCCAAGGCGGAATGCCGCTAATGAGGGTCATATCTTCTGCCAAAGTTTCATCTGTTATTTTTGAAATTTTTTCCTCCCAATCTTCTATGCAATTGGTTGCATAACTCGGCATTTGATTTTTGCGTAAATAAGCCGGAACGTGGTGGTTTACTATACCGCTTAAACGACCCACAAAAACACCATGCTTTTTTTCCATAATTGGGCTACCAGAGAGAAAGATTAATTTCCCATCCACAAAATTTACTTTACCCGTTTCTGCTATATATAACAATAAAGCATTGCGCGCTGAGTTGATATGAAACCCTATAGATTCTTTTGAAATTGGTATGTATTTAACCCCACTTGTTGTTCCAGATGTTTTGGCAAAATATAAGGGCCTGCCTGGCCATAGAATATCATAGCCGCCTGCCACAACTTTGTCAATATAAGGTTTTAAACCTTCGTAATCTCTTATTGGCACATTCTTTTTAAATGCCTCATAAGTATCAATCTCAGAAAAATGATGGTCTTTACCAAAGCTAGTATTTTGGGCTGAACCTATAATTTGTTTAAACCAATTTTGTTGCAATAACAATGCATCCCTGCTTTCTTTTTCAACCTTTCGCTTTATATATTTAGCAAATGGTTTAGCTAATAGTGCTTTGATACCCATGCCTCAAAAATGCAAAAAAAAAGCGGGTTAAAAAACCCGCTCCTTTTATAATGCTTTTTAAAATTATAGCTATAGCGTTTTCTTGGCTGTAGAAAGCACATCATTTACACTCATTGATTTAAACATTTCCAAAATCACATTTTTTATGCCCAAACTTTTTAGGTTCAAACCGCTTCCCGATAAAATACCTAAAGCAGCGCCCAACATATCGTTTCCTTGCTTGGTTTTTGAAGCTGCAGATAATTTTGTAAAATCGCTATCAGCAACCTTTATTTTTAAAGCATCACCTATTAATTGCGACTTAACACCATCCAATTTGAATTGGCTTTGAAGTTGTTTGTCCAATTCACCTAAAACACTTGCTGTAGTTGATTTTTGGGCATCGGCAACTACCTTTGATCCCTGCTTGCTCAACTTATCCATTGCACTTCCTATTTGAGCAAATGCGGTGGTAAATCCGAATGCTGCGAATAAGGCAACCATTGTAATGATACGTTTCATATTTTAATTGTTGGTTTTTAGATATTCAAATAAAAAAATTATAACTCAAATATAAATATTAGGCCACTTTAATACCCGGTTATTACTTTTCCTGATGGATAACTTATTTCAAATGCAAATCTGAGCTTCCTACTTTGCTTCGCAGGTATAGAAACTAACCAATTCAACATTCCAGATTCAACTGTATATATTGCGCCACCAGCATCCACCAATTTAACTAAAATTTCTTGGTTACTTGAAAGTGGAATTTGGTCTTTCACATCCAATTCTATTGGTTCAGAGCTAGAATTCGTTAGTGTAATTTCTATGGTACTTGCATCCTTTTTGTTTGAACCAAATAATGATTTACTGCACATTTCCTTCACCTTTTCTCGCTTCACTACTATCCTATTGTCTTTGCCCAAAGTAACCAATAATGAATCGCTGGTCTGCTGAGACAAATATGTTTTTCCTGTAAAAGTTCCGTTGAGGTAAATATTTGCTTCCCCGTTCAATTGACTAATTAACTCATTAGACTGAACATTTGCTGTTACAAAAACCTCCGTATTTAATTTTGGCACACAAGCCAAACCATAAACTGCTTCCAATGAAAATCTATTTAATTCTACAAAATGACTTTTATTATCAGAAGGTATAGAGTTTGTCCCTAAAACATCAAACTCAAGATTTAAAAAATTTTGTTGCGCAATAGCATTCATTTCAGCAGAGTTGCCATCTTGCATAGGCATTGCTGAAGGAGCCGCATACATCTCAAGTTTCCTTTGGTTCAACTTAAAAGCTTCGGCTTGAACAAAATATAATACAGACGGAATCAACACGGGAGTGGTTCCTCCGGCAAGTGGATCATTGGTTGCCAACTTTAACTTAATATTGTTCCAATTCTCGCCAGTTTGTTGTTGAATGCTTGCCTTTAATAAAAACTGAACCGGAGATTTTGTATCTGCAACCCTAATATCATAAAATGGTTGCCAACTTACTCCTCCTACAAGATACCTAATATCAAACTGCGCTTCGGGATTTGCACTATTCACTTTAACTTGAACAATTACTTGATTGCTCATAGCCAAAGTGCCTTCATTGTATTCTTTTAGCTGCCGCTCAATTTTTGATTTTTCCTCAATTAACTTTCTTTCTTGCCTATTTAATTGAGTATTTGCCAACTTAAAATCGTGCAGTTTCTTTTGGTAAATATCCAAAATGTCTTCCAACTCTTCAGCCTTTACCCCAAGATTAGCTCCGCCAATACTTTTGTTTGCAATCAATAATTCCTTTTGCCAAGCCAAGGCATCCTTATCCGATTTTATTTCTACTAACAATTCGTTTACCACCAATAATGAATCTTCCAATACCCTAATCAACAGAGGCTTTTCAGTATTATTTAAGAAATCTTTTTGGGTGCTCACTGCTAATATTTCTATACCAGTTGAGGCCTTAACTTCTATAGAACCTTGAACCAACAAGGGAGAAAATTTTTCAAATACCACTTGATGTAAGCCAGCATCCAAAACAATTTTGCCATTTCTAGTAACTTGTGCCTGATTTAAAAACACATTTACTGCGGTTATTTTGGTGTTACAAATCAAACTATTTTGACCATATCCAATTGATGAATTCAACAGGGTCAAAACCCAAATACTAATATAACCAATTAAAGCCTTTTTCATACTAAATATTATTACAACAACTTAAGGAACGAAAAAACACCTAAAACCTTATAACGGAATGTTGCCATGCTTCTTTTTTGGCAAAACCGCGACTTTATTTTCTAACATGGCAAAAGCTTTAATTAGCTTTATCCTTGTTTCTTCTGGCAAAATTACATCATCAATAAAACCTCTTTCTGCTGCCCTATAAGGATTTGCAAATAAATCTGAATATTCTAGCTCTTTTGCCCTCAAGGCAATTTCCTTATTTTCAGACGCATCTATTTGTCTTTTGAAAATAATCTCAGCAGCACCTTTTGCCCCCATTACCGCAATCTCCGCAGTTGGCCAAGCAAAATTCATATCGGCACCAATATGCTTGCTATTCATTACATCGTATGCACCTCCATAAGCTTTCCTTGTAATAACAGTAATTCTAGGTACTGTGGCCTCACAAAATGCATAAAGCAATTTTGCCCCATTGGTAATAATGGCATTCCATTCCTGATCTGTTCCTGGCAAAAAGCCTGGTACATCCTCTAATACCAACAATGGAATATTAAAACAATCACAAAAACGCACAAACCTTGCGGCCTTTTGCGAAGAATGAATATCTAAAACACCAGCTAAAAATGCAGGCTGATTAGCCACAATTCCAATACTTTTTCCTGCTAATCTGGCAAATCCTACAACTATATTTTCTGCATAATTTTTATGAACCTCAAAAAAAGTATGCTCATCTGCCACCTCTTCAATTACTTCCCTAATATCATATGGCTGATTTGCACTCTCAGGAATAATATCTATCAATTTCGGCCGCATCTCATCCCCAATCTCAAACGGAATCATTGGCACCTTTTCCTCACAATTTTGCGGCACATAACTCAATAACTTTTTGAGCTGCTGTATGGTTTCAATTTCATTTGCCCCGGTAAAATGAGCCACACCACTTTTAGTGGAATGAACAGATGCGCCACCCAAATCTTCACTACTTACTTCCTCATGTGTAACAGTCTTTACAACATTTGGACCGGTGACAAACATGTAGCTAGAATTTTCAACCATAAAGATATAATCTGTGATAGCCGGACTGTAAACAGCACCGCCAGCGCATGGTCCCATAATAGCTGAAAGCTGCGGTATTACGCCAGATGCCAATGTATTGCGATAAAAAATATCTGCATAACCGCCCAAACTTACAACCCCTTCTTGAATACGAGCGCCACCACTGTCGTTTAAGCCAATTATTGGCGCTCCATTCTTCATGGCGAAATCCAATAATTTGCAAATTTTTTCGGCATGGGTTTCAGACAAAGAGCCTCCAAAAACTGTAAAATCTTGAGAGAAAACATATGTTAGTCGACCATTTATGGTTCCGTAACCAGTAACCACACCATCACCTAAAAACTTTTGGTTTTCCATACCAAAGTCTGTGCTACGGTGTTGAACAAAGGCACCAATTTCTTCAAAGCTGCCCTCATCCATTAAAAAATGAATTCTCTCACGAGCAGTTAATTTACCTTTCTTATGTTGTGAGGCAATTCTTTCTATTCCTCCGCCTAATTGAGCTTGGTCTCTGAGCTTCAATAAATTTTCTCTTTTGTTCATTTCTTTCATACTTAATTTAACAAATCCATTATTTCTTCAACATCAATTTGCTTCATAATAGATTCATCTGTTTCTATAATATTATCTGCAAGTAATTTCTTTTTTTCCTGAAGTGCTAATATCTTTTCTTCTACACTGTCTCTGGTGATGAATTTATAGATAAAAACATTCTGCGTTTGCCCAATTCTATGCGCCCTATCTATTGCCTGACGCTCAACTGCAGGATTCCACCATGGATCAAGTAAAAATACATAATCTGCAGTGGTTAGGTTCAAACCGAACCCACCTGCTTTTAGTGAAATTAAAAAAAATGGCGTTTTACCATCCTGAAATTTATTAACCATTTGTTGCCTCGCATCATTGGTCATTGATCCATCTAAATAACAATAAGGAATTTGTTGCGATTCGAACCACTTCCTGTAAATTGTTAGCTGACTAACAAACTGAGAAAACATAAGTACCTTATGTCCTTCTGCCAATGCCGTTTGCGCCATATAAGTTACCTCTTTAAACTTGCCACTTTCACCTTCGTATTCGGGGTTTACGAGCAAAGGATGATTTGCTATTTGCCTTAATTTCGTTAAGCCTTGCAATAAGGTAAATTGCGACCTGTTCACCCCCATATCACGAATTACTTTAATGATTTCATTGCGGTAATACGACTTCACTTTTTCGTAGGCTTCACTTTGTTCTTCACTCATTTCACAATATACCACCTGCTCCATTTTTGCAGGCAAATCTGTGGCCACTTGATCCTTGGTTCTTCTTAAAATAAATGGGCTAATAATGGCTCTAAGCTGCCTAACTTTCATTAAATCCTTTTGCCTTTCAATTGGCTGTACAAAACGTTCTGTAAAAGTTTGTAAACTTCCTAGCAATCCAGGATTAACAAAAGAGAGCTGACTCCATAACTCTTGAACACTATTCTCTATCGGAGTTCCAGTGAGCACCAATTTCCTACTCGAATATAATAATTTAACCGCTTTTGAAACTTGAGACTGAGCATTTTTTATGGCCTGACTTTCATCTAAAATTACATAGTTAAATTTAAACTCCTTAAAAATATCAATATCAACCCTAACCGTTCCATAGGTAGTTACCACCAAATCATATTTTGCAAAGTACTTGGCATTTTTAATCCTATTAATTCCAGTATATACCAATACCCTTAATCCTGGGGTGAATTTTCGTGCTTCATTCACCCAATTATAAACCAATGAATTTGGAACAATGATAAGCGAGGTTTTAATGAATGTTTCGTTACTAGCAGCAAAAGTTGCCGATTTGCTAAAGCTATGATGGGCAACCCCGCCAGATTGCATATACAATAACTTGTTCTGATGAGGATTGGCCAAAGTTTGCTGGTCGAAAATACTCAATTGCACTCCTGGATGCTCAGTAAAAATGGCAGGTTCTAAAATTTGTGGTGTATTTATTTCAGGAGCTTTTTGTGCTGCAACATGAGCCAAATAAAGCTCCTTTTCCTTTTGAATCAATGCCAAAGTTTGAATGGTTTTACCTAAACCCATATCATCTGCTAAACACCCTCCAAATTGATTGTCTTTTAAAAAATAAAACCAATCAAATCCAGCTTTTTGATAAGGCCTTAAAGTGCCTTTAAATTCTTTAGGCATTTCCATTTCTCTGAGCGCCCCATACGACATCATCTTCTGCAGCTTCTCATTGATTTTTAGATACCGGCCTGCCCCTTGAGATAATTCTTCCAATAACCCTATATGATGCTTTTCAAT
Organism: Bacteroidota bacterium; assembly: GCA_947485745.1. Taxonomy (GTDB): domain Bacteria; phylum Bacteroidota; class Bacteroidia; order UKL13-3; family UKL13-3; genus B1. The sequence continues at coordinate 21,163 of CANKQY010000003.1, read as the reverse complement.
TTTAATGTCATCATCACTGGTACTAAATTCAAGCACGCCACTCAAGTTTCCAAACCACTCTTCTGGAATAATTGCAATTAAACCATTGGGCAAAATAAACTCCCTCTTACCTTTTAAGATATATTCTCTGAGCGAAATAAATGGAAAAGAATAATCCCCAAACTGAACTACAGCCTGAACATCAAACCAATCTCTTTGCTCTTTTACCTCTATTTTTAACTCGCGTGGGCCAATGTAAAATCTTGCGTGTGATTGGTCTTGCTCCACATCAATTTCTTGTGATTTTAAATTTTCAAAATTCGTATTTAACCAATCTAAAAAAACATATTTATCTGATGATCCTATGCCTAAAAAATCATCTTGCTTCTTTTTAATGGTTGCTGATGGCAAAACAAAATAACAAGAATGCGAATGAACCAAACCCATGCTCGATAATGCTCGCATCCTGCCATCTTCCCATTTCCTATTGCGTGCAACCTTATTAAAAGCATATTCTTCTCCAACTTTTAATAATTGAGCATGAACCTCCTGTTCAGAATTGTAGTCAAACAATATTCCCGAATAATTAAACTGCAACCTCAATGCAACCTCATCCTCAAATAAATTTTGCATGTTCAATACCGCTCTGCCAAAAGATGGCTGAGTATGTATCTTAAAACAATCTGATCGCACATCATACTTTTCAACCAGTTGCAATACAAATTTACTTAGATAGGTTTCCTCAGATTTTTTAGAAATTTGTATATAACGTTTGCTCATAAATGGCAATAATTTTTTACCATCTACATTCTTTTCAAAATCATAAAGCATGTTTTCAACAAGCAACCAAGCAGGAGTTTTTGAAACAATTTGAGCACCTTTATAAATAAATTCTACTTTCTGATTCTTGTAACGCAAGGTTGGGTAATACCTAATTCCTTCTGGACTATTTTTAAAATGAAACCAAATGTTTGCCTGAACCTCCCCAATGGTTATTTTAACTGAGGTAGGATTATTGTCATTTCCATTTTTATAGATAGTTCTTCCTCTCAAAATTTGAAACACTTGATTCATCCGCTCGTCAATAAACGGACGAATTTGATCTTCCACCATTTCTTTACTGCAGTATTTTGAGAAAAATTCAGCCGTTCTTATTTTACGCTTTACTTCTTTATTGTATCGTTTAAAAATAAAATCATCATCCACCTCATCTAAAATCTTTATTAGCTCGAGGTCCTCCGAATGTATGTTTTTCGAAAAATAATCAACTGTTTTTGAAAAAACCCGCTGATGAGTGAGCGTAAATGCCCCTTTGCCATTCATCTGAACCACATGCGGCTCTAATAACAACCCCAAAATTGGGTGCTGAAACAAAGAATAAATTAAAGCGAACGGTTGGGTATTAACAACTATCAATTACACTACACATTAAGTTAGGCAAGATAGGTGAAAAGAAAAACAGAAGTCAAGTAAAAAGTGAGTTTTTTATTACCTAAATTTCCCCAGAAAAAACCATTTTGGCTGAACCAACCAACCAAATATCCTCAAAACGCTTTTCATTGGGGTTAAAAGTAAACTTCACAGTCAAATTACCTCCCATTACCTCAACATTTATCAGGTGGTTACCAGCAGGTAGTTGATTAAATAGCGCAGTAGAAAGGGCAGCAGCTGTAGCTCCGGTGCCACAAGATAATGTTTCATCCTCCACACCTCGCTCATAAGTTCTTAATTTAACCTCTTGTAATCCCATTAGGTTCAAATAGTTAATATTGATGCCCTTTTCTTTATAAATAGTATTATACCTAATTTTTTTAGCCTCCTCAACCAAAGCCATCTCAGCTATTGGCTCTTCCATAAATTTTACATAATGAGGCGACCCTGTATTTAACTCATAAGCACCCATTCCCAATTCTTTTACAGCACCTACAGAAATCATTTGCAAGGCAATTACAGCTTCCTCATGCAACAAAACATCTTTTTTAGCTATGTGTTTTCCATCAATTGCGTAAAACATCACTTCATCAGTTGCTAACCCTAAATCAAAAATAAATTGCGCAAAACACCTGCCACCATTGCCACACATGCTACTTTCTTTGCCATCACTATTAAAATATTGCATGTAAAATTGCCCATCAGGTGTGTATTGAAGCAAAATCAATCCATCTGCACCTATGCCAAATCTTCTGTTGCACAGCTGTCCAATCAACTCAATATCACTAAAAGGAAAAACTCGTTCCCTATCATCTATTATCACAAAATCATTACCTGTTCCTTGGTATTTTTTAAAGTGCATTATTCTAAAACTAACTTGTGAAATTGATTGTCTGGAAATAAATGAAATTCTTTGCTGCCTATAAATATATGGTAGGTATTATTTTCGCTTAGGTAACTTAAATATAAAGGGGCAATTGGATCAAACCCATAAATTAATAGCTTTTTACCATTAAATAAATAACCCCTGAAGTGAATTGGGGATGCCCAAAATTCAACCAATAATTGCCTAGATAGTAACGATGGATTTTTAAAAAAGCCCTTCATTACTAAAATATTTATAGTACTATCGTCTAACAAACTATCTGTTTTTATTCGCATGGCATCTCTGCGTTCAGTAATTTGGTGGTTTTCTAGCACTTTAAACAAAGAATCTGCTACAAAATAATCTCCTTGAACGGCCAACCTATTGCCATTTAATGACTGGTTAAACTGAGAATCAACTTCCTCAATTTGTAATGAACTATCCTCTCTATACGCTTCAAATTTTATTACAGATGTGGGTTTTTTATTTACCTCTTTTAAAGTTTCACTTGGTTCCTCAGTCTTTTCTTTGCGCTTAAAAAAATTAATCTTCTCTATTAAAGGTTTGCGCATTTTTTTTTCTGACAAAATTTCAGAATAATTTGCCGACAAAAAATAATCAACAATCAACACCAAACAAAGCAACGAGATTGCCGTAAAAACCCAGCCTCCTTTTTGTGGCTTAGGCTTTAAAATATCCTCCACGTCATATTCTGCCAATTCTTCAGCAACTATTTTCTGACGATTGGTATTATAATATTCAAAACTATTTTTAAAATTTTCATTATCAACTAATTTCGCCTCAAAAGAAGCTAACTCCTCTCCTTCCATCTCATTTCTGAGATATTTTTCGAAATAATATTGGTGTTTGTAGTTTGAAAATTGCATTTTTACTGAACTTACAGCAACGGCAAATTTGGTCATTTTATTGGTAAAATTTGTCGTTGCCTATTTCGTTTAACAAATATATTTTAAAAAATCTGTCATTTTGAACTTGGAATGATTTTTGAAAATAAAAATTAAAAAAAATAATATCAATGAAAAAGTACTTAGGAATAATCGCAATAGCAACCCTTGGAGGACTTATTGCCGTTGGCTTAAACAAATTAATCAGCAACAAAGAAGAAGTAAAATTCACCAGTAATTATTTGGCAAAATATGCCAGTATTCAAGATGCCTCCCACCCAGATTTTGTAGCCGTTGCCGAATTGGTTACCCCAACTGTAGTACATATTATTACTACCATAGGTCCAAATCAAAATCAAGGTAGTGCAGAAAACGACCCATTTGGAGGCTTCTTTCGCGGCTTTGAAGGTCCGCAAATGGAAAGACAAGGCTCTGGCTCTGGGGTAATCATTTCAAGCGATGGTTATATTGTAACCAATAATCATGTGATAGACGGTGCTAACAAAATAAAAGTAATCTTAAACGACAAAAGAGAATACGATGCAGAATTATTAGGCAGAGATAGAAATACCGATCTAGCAATCCTTCGCATTGAAGAAAAAAACCTTCCTTTCGCTGTGATAGGCAACTCCGATGAGGTAAAAATTGGTCAATGGGTTTTAGCAGTTGGTAATCCTTTTAACCTAACATCAACCGTAACAGCAGGTATTGTTAGTGCTAAAGGTCGCGGTTTGAACCTAATTCGCGACCCACGAAATCAAGAAACGCAGTATGCCATTGAAGCATTTATTCAAACAGATGCAGCCGTTAACCCAGGAAATAGTGGTGGTGCACTTGTTTCAACCGAGGGCAAATTAATTGGCATCAATACAGCAATTGCCAGTCAAACTGGGCAATATGCCGGATATGCATTTGCCATTCCTTCCAACCTCATGAAAAAAGTGATTGATGATTTAATGAAATATGGAGAGGTTCAAAGGGGATTATTAGGCGTTCAAATCCAAGATGTAAACAACGAATTAGCAGAAAAGGAAGGATTAAAAGATGTGAAAGGAATTTTTGTAGCTAAAGTAAATGAAAATTCTGCTGCCGCTGCTGCAGGCATCAAAGATGGGGATGTTATAATTTCCATTGATGGAGCAAATGTAAATACCAGCAATGAATTACAAGAAAAAGTAGGTAAGAAAAGTCCCGGCGATAAAGTGTTGGTAGGCATTTTGCGTAAAGGAAATAAATTAGAATTCACTGCAACGCTAAAAAATAAAGATGGCAAAGCCAATGTTGCAATGGTAGAAAAAATAGAAAGTAACAAAATTTTAGATTGTGAATTTGAAAGTATACCAAGAGAAGAAAGACTAAAATTGAAAATTCCAAATGGTGTGCGCATTAAATCCATAGGAGAAAAAAGTCCACTCAAAAAAGCAGGTATCCCAAATGGATTTGTGCTTACAAGTATTGATAAAAAACCAATTGGCACAATAACCGATGTTAAACTAAACCTCGAAAACCACAAAGGTGGTGTGTTAGTAGAAGGCATCAACCCCAACGGCAGCAAAGGCTATTACGCATTTGGCCTTTAGCCTTTAACCGCTGGCTTCTGGCTACTGGCTTCTAGCTTTTCAAGATTTAAATATATTTACATTTTGAGAAGCCAGAATATACATTTTCTATTTTACGAAATTATTAAAAGCTAGTGGCCAGAAGCCAACTGCTAATTACATTTTTTTTCCTATTTTCGCAGGATATGGAAGTAGTGAATGGAAAGTATACCGCTTCAGGTATTAATTTAATCGAAATCTCAAATCAGTTTGGCGCACCAGTATATGTCTATGATGGTAATAAAATTATTGAGCAATACAATCGTTTAATCAATGCGTTTAAACCTTTAAACATTAAGGTTAAATATGCTTGCAAAGCATTAAATAATTCATCTATCCTTAAATTATTGAAACAACATGGTAGCGGATTAGATACCGTTTCTATCAATGAAGTGCTATTAGGTTTGCGAGCTGGGTTTGATCCCAAAGAAATTATTTTCACCCCAAATTGTGTGAGCATTGAAGAGATTCAAGAGGCCGTTAAATTAGGCGTTCACATTAATATAGATAACATTTCTATCCTAGAGCAATTTGGCCATTTATATGGCAATACTATTCCTTGCTGTATTCGCATTAACCCGCATATTCTCGCTGGAGGAAATACCAAAATTTCAACAGGCCACATCGATTCTAAATTCGGCATTTCAGTATACCAATTAAGACATGTAGCTCGCGTCGTAAAATCGAGCAATATCAGGGTAAACGGCTTGCATATGCATACTGGATCCGACATTCTTGATCCCGGTGTTTTTTTACAAGGTGCAGAAATTTTATTTGATGCCGCAAAAGATTTCCTTGATTTAGAATTTGTTGATTTTGGATCAGGATTTAAAGTGGGTTACAAAGAGGATGATATCACTACCGATATTGAAGAACTAGCCGCCGCATTGTCGCAACGTTTTCAAGAATTCTGCAAAGAGTATGGCAAAGATTTAGAATTATGGTTTGAACCAGGTAAATTTCTTGTTAGTGAATCTGGTTACTTTTTGGTAAAAGTAAACGTGCTAAAACAAACTACAGCAACGGTATTTGTAGGAGTAGATAGCGGCATGAATCATTTGATTAGACCAATGCTCTACGATTCTTACCATTCAATTATCAACCTAAGTAATCCAGAAGGAAAACAAAGAATCTATACCGTGGTAGGCTATATCTGCGAAACAGATACTTTTGGTTGGGATAGAAAATTAAGCGAAGTGCACGAAGGAGATATCCTTTGTTTTAAAAATGCTGGAGCTTATGGATTTACCATGAGTAGTAACTATAACGCTAGGTTCAAACCGGCAGAAGTACTTATTTGGAATAACCAGGCGCATATCATTAGAAAAAGAGAAACATTTGAGGACCTTTTGCAAAACGAAATTGATATTGCTTTATAATTAGTTAATTACCCTCCAAGAATTTTTAGGTAACGCTCCAAAGCAAACAATTCATAATTGGCAACCAATATAATAAAGGCCTCTTTGTTACCTGTAACTTGAGCTTCTTCAAGAGCATTATAATAGGCCATCCTGCTTTTACCATCACCTTTAATATTGGCAATTACTAAACCACTTTGCAATAAAATTAAATTCATAATTAACCTTGATGTACGACCATTTCCATCTATGAATGGATGAATTGTAACCAAACGTTCATGCATTTCTGCAGCCAATACAACCGGGTGTAGTTGCTTGCGATTAGATTGATACCATAAAAAATAATCTTCCATTTGCTTTGCAACCAAATAAGGCGGAGGTGGCGTATGCCGGCTACCTTTAATCAAAACTTGAACCCCTCTATATTTACCAGCATTTGCCTCATCTATACCTCTGAGCACCAATTGATGAATTCCCAAAATATCATTTGAAAGAATTAAGGCGTTTTTTTCGGCCAATTGTTTCATATAAACAATTGCATCTTTGTGGTTAATTGCCTCCAAATGCTCCCTCATTGACTTTCCGCTAATGGTTAACCCCTCATTGATAACCAAATCGGTTTCTTTTAAAGTTAAGGTATTGCCTTCTATTCTGTTACTTTCAAAGGTGTATTCTAACTCTAACGCTTGAGCAATTCGATAACTATCAAATTGACGCAAATTGTTGAGCTCTTTTTGTAATTTATCAATGGAGTTTATGATGGGTTTAATTGCTTTAGGAATTTTAATTGGAGCCAATGATTTAGCTCTTGTTTTAAGTTCCTGCTCCGCAATCATGAGTGCTTCAATGGCAAATTCTTCATCTTCCAATTGATATAAAATCTTCTCTTTTAACCACTGTACCTTTAGTTCTTTGAGATCTATATCTAAAATTTGCCCAATTTTAACCAGCTGGTCTTCTGTTGGCTTTCTTGTGCCACTTTCAAATTTGCTAACCAATGCTTGATCAATACCCAAAGATTGAGCAAGCTCCCTAAGCATTAAACCCTTTTTTTGACGAGCATTTTTAATAAGTATTTTCATAGATGACTAATTTATTCTTGACAAAATTAGTCATTTATTGTGGTTTTTCAATATTTATAAATTTTTAACAATCTTCTTCACCAAAATACCTCTGTTGGTTCTTATTTTAACCAAATAAAAAGCTGATGGTAAATTAGAAATATCAACTTCCAAACTATTTATCGAGCTCAACTGCTGCTTCCCTTGCAAATCATAAACACCTATTTCCAAAATATCTCGCGCTAATAAACCATTAATCTCAAAACTTGTTTTTGCCGGATTGGGATAAATACTAACTTTTACATCCTCTATTGGTTCAGACAGAAAATTGCTAGCAGTACAAATTACTTTATTTAAATAAAACCAAATTTCATTGTTAAACGAAATGGGCACTTCACCATTGTCTCCGGGGGCATCGCCAATTCTTAGCATAACCAAATTCATGGATGGAACTACATTGATTAATTGCCCATTTTTTCCCATTGCGGCAAACATATCTTTAGGTGCATTGGGAGACAACATGCCAGGAAAAACAAGTTGCGAACCAGGCGCCATAAATTTATCTGAGCCATTCAACCAAGTTAAATAGCCATAACCAGGATTAATATTTTGGGAACTATTTGTCATTTGCCTAAAATACGCAGTATCTGTTAGCACATTGGTTTGATCCCATTTGCCTTTATTCAATAACAACAACCCAAACCTAGCCATACTGCGCGCATTGCTATAAAGCACATTGTTAAATTCCGCTTTAATCCAAAGACCATTGATTGCAGTTTTATTGCGAATCTCAGCATTAAAAAATTGCTGCCAAGTTTGTCCACTAGCAACTTCAATAACCTTATCTAATAATGTATAAGGAGCATTGTGATAAGCCCAACGAGCACCCGCATCGGCCTTGTATTCAAGACAAGAATCAAAAGTGCAATCTTTGTTTATCCCATTATCATCTAAACCAGTTGTCATGGTTAACTGATTGCGCACCTTAATTTGGTCTTCTTTTAAAGCCGGTTCGTTTGTCCAACCTTTACCCAAAAACTTTGAGCTAGTATCTTCAATAGACAATAATTTCTTTTGTTGCGCAACACCAACCATAACCGCACTCATGGTTTTACCTGCAGATGCCCAATACCAAAAACTGTCTTGCGTAAAGCTTCCAAAATACTTTTCCAAAACAATTTTTCCATCTTTTAAAACCAAAAATCCTTTGGTGTTTTTTGACCCTAAATAATTATATAAACTATCGGTTTTTGAAACACACCAACCCAAACCTGCAGGAGACAAGGTATCCCAGGTTTTTCCTAATAATGGCGGAAAATACAATGATTGAGCTGAACCACTCAACCCAATAAAAATAAAAATGTAAAAAACTAGTTTTTTCATACACCTGCAAAATAACTATTGTTTAATAGCAAATTGTAAAAATGGTTAAACTATTTAAAGGTAATAAAAATTCTCTTAAAACCTTTTTGGTTCAAACCGTAAATTAAAAAACCAATTCACCTAAACTTTTTTACCTCAATTAAACTTTCGTTGAAAACTTTTTATTACCCACTATTTATCCGCATGATGGACTATAATTTTCAACACTTCCCTACATAAATTAATACTTCACTTACATTCGCTTTCAGATAAAAAAATGAAGTTCTCTCACCTACACGTACATACACAGTTTTCGCTACTTGATGGCGCAGCAGATATTGGCAAACTATACAAAAAAGCCATGAACGATGGCATGCCTGCCCTTGCAATAACCGATCATGGCAACATGTTTGGCGCTTTTGAATTTGTTGCCGAAGCCTATAAGCACAAAAATGAAGATGGTTCGCTAAAAGTAAAACCTATTGTAGGTTGCGAATTCTATGTAGTGAATGATAGAACCCGCCAAAGTTTTACCAAAGACGACAAAGATATTAGGTACCATCAACTCATGCTGGCCAAAAATGAGGAGGGCTACAAAAACCTCATCAAACTTTGCTCTCTTGGCTACATGGAGGGTATGTATGGCAAATACCCCAGAATTGACAAACAACTGATTGAAAAATACCACAAAGGTTTAATTGCTACAACTTGCTGCCTTGGCGCATCGGTGCCAAAGGCCATCTTAAAAAAAGGCGAAGAAGCTGGTGAGCTAGAGTTTAAATGGTGGCTCGATTTGTTTGGAGAAGATTATTACATTGAATTACAACGCCACGATATCCCCGACCAAAATAAAGTAAATGAGGTGTTATTGCGTTTTGCCCAAAAATACAATGTGCCCATCATTGCTTCAAACGACTCACATTACGTTGATCAAAAAGATTCAAATGCACATGATATTCTTTTGTGCATCAATACAGGCGAAAAACAAAGTACCCCTACCGTAAAGGAAATAGATGATGAGGTTAGCATCAAAGGCAAACGTTTTGCATTTTATAACGACCAATTTTATTTCAAAACAACAGAAGAAATGTCATCGCTTTTTAGCGATATCCCTCAGGCAATAGACAATACCAATAGCATCATAGACAAAATTGAAACCCTCGATTTAAAACGTGATATTCTATTACCCAATTATGAAATTCCACCAGGATTTTTAACCCAAGATGATTACCTCCACCACCTTACTTATACCGGTGCTAAAACTCGCTACAAAGACCTAACTCCAGAGGTAGAAGAACGTCTCAACTTTGAGTTACATACCATCCGCACCATGGGGTTTGCTGGTTATTTCTTAATTGTGGCAGATTTCATTAAAGCGGGCAGAGAACTTGGCGTTTTTGTTGGCCCTGGTCGTGGTTCTGCTGCCGGCTCTGCTGTGGCATATTGTATCGGTATAACAAATATTGATCCTATTAAATACGACTTACTTTTCGAACGTTTCCTAAATCCAGATCGTAAATCAATGCCCGATATTGATACCGATTTTGATGATGCCGGCAGACAAAAAGTAATTGATTATGTAGTACAAAAATATGGTCGTAACCAAGTAGCACAAATTGTTACCTACGGCACCATGGCTGCCAAAATGAGTATCAAAGACGTATCAAGGGTGCTTGATCTTCCCTTAGCCGATGCAAATGCTCTAGCCAAATTAGTACCTGAAAGGCCCGGAATAGAATTAGGAAGGCTGCTCAATGCACCCCTCGATGGCGCAAAAAGTTTAAAAGAAAAGGAAGGCCTTCAATCTGAAGAAATAGACAATGTTAAGAAACTTCGCGAACTTTATAATGGCAATGATATTCAATCTCGCGTATTAAAAGAAGCTGAAATATTAGAAGGTTCAGTGCGCGGCACTGGTGTTCATGCTGCCGGTATAATCATAGCTCCATGCGACCTTACCGACCTTATTCCTGTAGCTGTTGCAAAAGACTCGGATCTTTTGGTAACACAGTTTCAAGGTAAGGTTATTGAAGATGCTGGTGTAATTAAAATGGACTTCTTAGGACTCAAAAATCTAACCATTTTAAAAGATGCCTTGGTACTTATAAAAGAAAATCATGGCATCGAAATAGTTCTGGAAGATATTCCTTTAGATGATGCTAAAACTTATGAACTTTATCAAAGAGGTGAAACAAATGGCACTTTCCAATTTGAAAGTGCAGGCATGCAAAAACACCTCAAAGACTTAAAGCCAGATAAGTTCAACGACCTAATTGCCATGAACGCTTTATACCGTCCGGGCCCAATTCAATATATCCCAAATTTCATCGCTCGTAAACATGGCAGAGAGGCCATAAGTTACGATTTAGAGGAAATGAAGGAATACCTTGAACCTACCTATGGTATTACCGTTTACCAAGAACAGGTAATGCTGCTTTCACAAAAAATTGCTGATTTTACCAAAGGAGATGCAGATACCCTGCGAAAGGCAATGGGTAAAAAAGATAAATATACCCTCGATAAAATGAAGGGTAAATTTATGGCAGGTGCAAGTGCAAAAGGATTTAAGCCAGAAACGTTAGAAAAAATATGGACAGATTGGGAGGCTTTTGCCCAATATGCTTTCAATAAATCTCACTCAACCTGCTACGCCTATGTGGCCTTTCATACTGCCTACTTAAAAACACATTACCCAGGTGAGTACATGGCTGCCATCCTCACCAATAACTTAGGAAATATTGATAAGGTTTCTTTCTTTATGGAAGAATGCAAACGTATGGGTGTGCCTGTACTTGGGCCAGATGTAAACGAATCTGTTTCTACATTCTCCGTAAATAAAGTTGGTCAAGTTCGTTTCGGTTTGAACGCAATTAAAGGCGTGGGCGAAGCTGCGGTTGATGCCATTGTTGCCGAAAGAGCCAAAAATGGCACATTCAAAAGTATCTTCGATTTAACAAAACGTGTAAATCTAAGAGCAGTTAACAAAAAAACCATTGAAGCTTTAGCCCTTGCTGGAGCTTTCGATTGTTTTGAAAACAGTACCCGCTCCCAATATTTTGCCAATGGCAACGATGAAATAAATACCATTGAAAAAGCAATTCGCTATGGCAATTCGGTTCAATCCAATGCGGCCTCTAATGCCATGAGTTTGTTTGGTGCAGTTTCTGGCGTTATTTTGCCCGAGCCACCCTTGCCTGCGGCCGAACCATGGAGTTTGATGCAACAGCTCAATGCAGAAAAAGAAGTTATTGGTATCTACCTTTCTGGGCACCCACTCGATCCTTATAAACTAGAAATTGACAAGCTAACCACGCACAGATTAGGTGAACTAAACGACCTTGCACCACTCAAAGGGAAAGAGGTTAAAATAGCAGGTATTGTTACTGCCGCCGAACATAAAGTAAGCAAAAATGGCAAAAATTTTGGCAGCATTACCATCGAAGATTATTCAGGTAACTTTCAAATGGTACTATTTCAAGATGCTTATATCAATCACCGAAGATTTATGGAAGTAGGCTATTTTATATACATCAAAGGTAGAGTCGACAATAGATGGCAGCGCGAAAACGATTTCGAAATAAAAGTCCTTGGCATGGAAATGCTCAACGATGTGCGCGATAAATACTTTAATAAAATTACAGTAAATCTTGCCTTAGATCGCATCAACAATGACGTATTAACAATGTTTCAAACTTTCTCTAAATCAAACCCCGGCAATTGCACGCTAAACTTTGATATCATTGATCAACAAGAAAACACCGCTATTAGGATGCTAAGTACCAAAGTAAAATTTAGCCCACAAAATCAAGTACTTAAACAACTAGATGAGGTTGGTCTCAATTATAAGTTTAATTAAACCAGACAAATTGTTGCATATTTGTGAGTGGCATTTATCTTGCAACTAGATTAAAACAAAAAAAAGAAAATATGGCATTAGAAATAACAGATAGCAACTTCGAGGAAGTAGTGCTAAAATCAGACAAACCAGTATTGGTAGATTTTTGGGCAGAATGGTGTGGCCCTTGCCGCATGGTTGGTCCGGTAGTAGACGAACTTGCAAAAGAATATGAAGGAAAAGCCATAATTGGCAAATTAAATGTTGACCATAATCCTAAAGTGGTTATAGAATTTGGTATCATGAGCATTCCTGCTCTATTGTATTTTAAAGATGGAAAAGTGGTAGACAAACAAGTTGGCGCAGTTCCTAAACATATTTTGGCTAAAAAACTTGATGCCCAAATGGCATAAGTTTTAAAATAACACCTTTCTTAAAAATGCAATCCAATTGGGTTGCATTTTTTTTGCCAATAATTACCTTGGTTTACGGTGTATTTGAATTATTTTGCCAATAGAAATATGAAGAACCTTTTCTCATTTGTTGCTTGCCTTTTAATTGGCTTCACCCTATTAAGCTATAGGTTAAGCTACCCTGGCATAAACAATGCTGAACCCATGAAATTAACAACTTGGGATGCTTATGGTTATTATTTGTATCTGCCATCAATGCTTATTTACCACGATGTTAAAGAATTGAAATTTAAAGATAGCATTGAGGCAAAATATCAATTATCGGGTGGCAATTTTTACCAGGCCAATATCCACGAAAAAACTGGAAATTATGCTTTTAAATACCTTGGAGGTATCGCCATTTTACACTTACCATTCTTTACAATAGCTCACCTTTATGCCCTCAATAGCTCAGTCTATCCCGCTGACGGCTTTTCTGCCCCTTACCAAAATGCCATTGGCTTTGGCGTGGTGTTATATGGCATACTCGCATTGTTTGTTTTACGAAAGATATTGCTCTCATACTATTCAGACCAAGTTACTGCACTTACAATTATTTTAGTGGTTTTGGCCACCAACGCCATTCAATACTTCTCTGTAGACAATGCGCAAAGCCATGCTCCTATCTTTTTCCTCTATACAATTATACTTTGGCTAAGTATCAAATGGCACCAAAAACCCAGTAGCATCCTTGCATTTTTAGCAGGCTATGTAATTGGTTTGGCAACAATCTCGAGGCCAACAGAAGCCATCATGGTATTAATTCCTATCCTTTGGAATACCCATACCAAAGAAGCTGCAAAAGAAAAATGGGCTTTGGTTCGAACCAATTTACCCATGATTTATTTAGCAACAATTGGAGGTTTAATTGGCATACTGCCGCAACTCATCTATTGGCAATATGTTACAGGATTTTTCATTTATGATGTGGGCAGTGCCTGGCGATTCTTAACCCCATTCTTTCGAGTATTATTTGGCTTCGAAAAAGGGTGGTTCATTTATACACCTGTTACTATTTTCTTTATAATAGGTTTGTTTTATATTAAGAGCTATCCATTTAGAAAGTCGCTGATCTGGTTTTGTTTGCTCAACATTTGGATTGTCATTTCTTGGAGCGATTGGAAATACGGCGGCAGTTATACCACAAGGGCTTTGATGCAAAGTTATCCTGTATTTGCATTGGCCTTGGGCGCATTTTTGCAGCGTTATTGGCTTGGTTCAAACCGAATAATAATTGCAGTAATAGGAGTCTATTTTGTTTGTGTGAACCTATTTCAAATACAGCAATACAATACCACTACCCTGCATTATTATGATATGAATCGCCAGTATTACGGGCAGATTTATTTAAATTCAAATCCAACTCCTTTGCAAAAGAGTTTACTCGATAACCAAGATTGGATTGCGAACGAAGAAGATTTTGTTGAATGCGTTATACTAAAAAACGACACGCTACAAACCTATACGCTAACTAAAGATAGCAGCAATATTCTTTATCAGTCTGAACCAAAATTAAAGGGAGTAGATTATTTAAAAATAAATGCCAATATAAAAACTAGCCCCGGAATGGGTGGTGGATATTTAATTTGCGAATTACATTTAGGTGATCAAATAAAAACAAACAAAGTACGCCTCACCTATCCTATGGCAATAAGAGAGCAGTTTAATAGTTATAGTTTTTATGTAGAAGTGCCGACAAATTTTGATGATGCTAAATTGATTTTACGCATTCAAACAAATGAAAACCTGATGAGCGAAATAAGTAATTTAGAAATAATTGGACTTTCCAAAAACTAAGAATAATGGCAAACAATAAGATTACTGAAGCAGATTTATTGCAAATTGCTAACCTCGAGTTATTGGCAAAACAAGTGGTTGAAGGTTTCTTAACTGGCTTGCATAAAAGTCCGTACCATGGCTTCTCTGTTGAGTTTGCGGAGCACAGGCAATACAACAGCGGCGAGAGCACCAAGAACATTGATTGGAAATTATTTGCCCGTACCGATAAGTTATTTGTAAAGCGCTACGAGGAAGAAACCAACCTCCGTTGCCAAATTGTAATTGATACTTCAGGTTCCATGTATTTTCCTGAAAAAGGTTTAAACAAAATCAGATTCAGCGTTATTGCAGCAGCCTCCTTAATTCAACTAATGAAAAAGCAAAGAGATGCCTCTGGTATATCTCTTTTCAATGATACCTTGTGGTTTCACAGCGCATCCAAATTAGGCCCTACCCATCAAAAGCTTTTGTTTTCCAAGCTTCAGGGCTGTTTGTCTGAACCAATTATAGGCAAGCGGAGTGAAATCAGTAAAACACTACATCACTTGGCCGAAGGTTTGCATAAACGATCATTCATCATCGTTTTCAGCGATATGTTTCAAAGCGGCGATGAAGATTTATTTGCAGCATTGCAACACTTAAAATACAACAAACATGAAGTAATCATTTTTGATGTGCATGACAAGATCGAAGAAACTGAATTTGATTTCGGACATCGCCCATATATTTTTAAAGACAGCGAAACTGGAGAAGAACTAAAGCTACACCCAAATGCAGTTAAAGAAATGTACCTAGAAAACTACCACAAACACCAAGAGGACTTAAAACTAAAATGCCTTCAATACAAAATTGATTACAATGAAATAGTGGTTGAAAACAACTTCAACCAAGTATTGATGCCTTTTATTAAGAAGAGAAGAAAATAGAATTTTAGTAAATGTTTAAGATCGTTTATTAAAACAAGTCTTCCTATCTATTTACCTAGCAACTAACAATTTCCTATAAATAACACCATTAGTTGACTTGATACATAAAAGATAAACTCCCTCATTTAAACTTGTGGCATCAAGTTCCGTTTTATCTGTGAAATTTTGAGTAATTAACAGTTTGCCGCTCAAATCAAATAGTTGCAACAATTTATTATTGGTAGTTAAAGACTCTATAAAAAATTGGTTACTGCTTGGATTTGGGTATATGGTTAATTCCGAATTGTCAATTACATTTTCAATCCCTGTAGATGTACAATTCAATAAAATTCGAACATCTCCTGTAAAATAGTTTCTGCCTCTAGTGAGCGCAATATCTAGCTTACCATCATTATTAAAATCAGCAGAACAAAGGTCTCCAAGAAGGTTGGCTACTTTAAAATTTAATTAGTCAGAAAAGTAACCATTTCCATTTCCTAAATAAACCGAAATATAGTTGCTATCCTTTTGAGTTACGACGAGGTCATTTTTTTTATCTCCATTAAAATCATTAGCAATCATTGAGATTATTTGATTCATAACAGGAATTGTATCCGTGGGTAAAAACCCTCCATTTGAAGAACTAATTAAGATTAAAATATTTTTTTTAGTTACAATACCTAAGTCTGGCCAGCCATCACTATTAAAATCTGAACCGAGCAGTTTTGTTGGTGAATCCTCTGTAGTAATTTTTTGTCCAGGGTAAAAACTTCCATCCCCATTCCCCATCAAAAAAGTCACAACCTTACCCGTACCTCCACCACCATTGGCACTTATCAGATCCATTTTACCATCTCTGTTAATATCTATAGTAATAATATCTTGTGGCCACTGTTCAACCGAATATAGCTGACTAGCGTTAAAACCTCCTGAATCATTACCAAAATATATTGTTATATTGTTGGCAGGAGCATTAGATGATACAACAATATCTGGAATGGAATCTCCATTAAAATCAGCAGAACATAAACCAGATGGATAAAAGCCGGGAATGGTAGAAATTTTAGTTTTAAACGTACCATCTCCTTTTCCTAAATGAATATAAATTTTACCCAAATAATCCACCGTGGCCAAATCAATAAAACCATCTCGGTTAAAATCTTTTGAAAGAATTAATCCAGGTATAGATTCAGATAAATTAAAATGATAGCTAGAATCTAAAAAATAATTGCCAGAACCATCTCCTAAGGATATTGAAAACCCACTATAATCATAATCAACTATGGCCAGGTCTTGATAACCATCTCTATTAAAATCTGCTGCCAAAGGTGAGTTAGGCCTTGATCCTGAAAAAAATATCTTTGATTTATCAAAACATACTTGAGCCTTCAGTTGAGTTCCAAAAAGAATTAATACAAACAAAAAATAATTTTTCATAGGTGAAAATTTTAGTTGAAATATCCCGGAATTTTTGTGGAGTTACTTTATTATTTAACAACAACCTAATTAATAAAGAATTAAAAATTACTTACAATTTATAATTATCTTAAAACTAACAATTTTTCTTTGAATTAGCAAATCTGTCTTAAAAGAAAATTCTACCCGGAAGGGGTTTATTGAGTGTCTCTGTATTTGATTTGCTATAAACATGTGACCCATTCTGGGTCAAATAAAGGGGCTAAAAAATAGGAGCCTCCGTGCCTTGGCGTCTTGTGGCAACAACCTTCGCTAAAGTTGCTGTGGTTGATAAAAAAATTGTTGCTTAGTTTCTTAGTAGTAAAAAATAAGCATAAAAAAAACCTCCAAACTTGCGTAAGGAGGTTTTTAAGAATCTGGCAACGACATACTTTCCCAGGTATTACCCAAGTATCATCTGCGCTGATGGGCTTAACTACTCTGTTCGGAAAGGGAAGAGGTGGACACCATCGCTAAAGTCACCAAGAAGATCGTAAATAGCTGACCGCTACTGGCTACTGGCATCTGGCAAAAAGCTAGAGGCCAGAGGCTAGCTGCTAGAAGCTATCTTGACAATATTAGGAAGAAAACACAACTGTAATTAGCATATTAATGAATAATTGTAAGTCTACGGGCAATTAGTACTACTCGACTTTGCTATTACTAGCTTTACATCTGTAGCCTATCAACGTAGTCGTCTACTACGACCCTTAAAGGAAATCTCATCTTGAGGTAAGTTTCGTGCTTAGATGCTTTCAGCGCTTATCTTATCCGTACGTAGCTACTCTGCAATGCAGCTGGCGCCACAACAGATACACCAGAGGTACGTCCAACCCGGTCCTCTCGTACTAAGGTCAGATCCTCTCAAATTTCCAACGATCACATCAGATAGGGACCGAACTGTCTCACGACGTTCTGAACCCAGCTCGCGTGCCACTTTAATGAGCGAACAGCTCAACCCTTGGGACCTTCTCCAGCCCCAGGATGTGACGAGCCGACATCGAGGTGCCAAACCTCCCCGTCGATGTGAGCTCTTGGGGGAGATCAGCCTGTTATCCCCGGCGTACCTTTTATCCTATGAGCGATGGCCCTTCCATGCAGAACCACCGGATCACTATACTCTACTTTCGTACCTGCTCGGCTTGTAGGCCTCACAGTCAAGCTTGCTTATGCTATTGCACTCTGCGCACGGTTACCAAGCGTGCTGAGCAAACCTTTAGAAGCCTCCGATACTTTTTTGGAGGCGACCACCCCAGTCAAACTACCCACCATGCAATGTCTCCCACATCCGTGGGATTAGACTCCAAGTAAACAAAGGGCGGTATTTCAAGATTGACTCCACGATGCCTAGCGACACCGCTTCAAAGTCTCCCGCCTATCCTACACATTATTTACCCAAAGTCAATGCAAAGCTATAGTAAAGGTGCACGGGGTCTTTCCGTCCCGATGCGATTAACCGGCGTCTTCACCGATACCACAATTTCACCGAGCTCACGGTTGAGACAGTGCCCAGATCGTTACACCATTCGTGCAGGTCGGAACTTACCCGACAAGGAATTTCGCTACCTTAGGACCGTTATAGTTACGGCCGCCGTTTACTGGGGCTTCGATTCAATGCTTCTCCTTGCGGATGACATCCCCTCTTAACCTTCCAGCACCGGGCAGGTGTCAGGCCATATACATTATCTTTCGATTTAGCATAGCCATGTGTTTTTGATAAACAGTCGCCTGGGCCATTTCTCTGCGACCCATATTGCTATGGGTACCCCTTTTCCCGAAGTTACAGGGTTAATTTGCCGAGTTCCTTAACCGTGAATCACTCGAGCACCTTAGAATATTCATCTTGCCTACCTGTGTCGGTTTGCGGTACGGGCTAATGTGGGAGCTTTTCTAGGAATCGATTTTATGTATTCGCTTCGCCCGAAGGCTATGCTCAGCGTGCATTTCCGTCAGCACGCATACACCACGTCAATCCGTCCCTCTCCACTGGTACAGGAATATTAACCTGTTGTCCATCGACTACGCTTTTTCGCTTCGTCTTAGGCCCCGACTAACCCTGATCCGATTAACGTTGATCAGGAAACCTTAGGCTATTGGTGGGCAGGTTTCTCGCCTGCCTTATCGTTACTTATGCCTACATTGGCTTTTCTAACCGCTCCAGCATGGCTCACGCCACACCTTCGACGCTGTTAGAATGCTCCTCTACCACTCTATATTACTATAAAATCCATAGCTTCGGTACTAGATTTGATGCCCGTTTATCATCCACGCTCAACCGCTCGACTAGTGAGCTGTTACGCACTCTTTAAATGAATTGCTGCTTCCAAGCAAACATCCTAGCTGTCTTAGCGATTGAACCACGTTAGTTCAACTTAATCTAGATTTTGAGACCTTAGCTGATGGTCTGGGTTCTTTCCCTCTCGCCCTCGGACCTTAGCACCCAAGGGCTCACTCCCGGTGAACATGTCTGCAGCATTCGGAGTTTATCTGAGTTCGGTAGGTTTTGACACCCCCTTACCCAATTAGTAGCTCTACCTCTGCGACACTATATACCGAGGCTGTTCCAAAAAACATTTCGAGGAGTACGAGCTATCTCCCAGTTTGATTAGCCTTTCACCCCTACCCACAGCTCATCTGAAAGCTTTTCAACGCTTACCAGTTCGGACCTCCATTACCTGTTACGGCAACTTCATCCTGGCCATGGGTAGATCACTCAGGTTTCGCGTCTACCCCCAATAACTATACGCCCTATTCAGACTCGCTTTCGCTGCGACTACGTTCCTTAAGAACTTAATCTTGCTATTGAGGAGTAACTCGTAGGCTCATTATGCAAAAGGCACGCCGTCACCCCACGAAAGGGCTCCGACCGCTTGTAAGCGCACGGTTTCAGGTTCTATTTAACTTCTTTGTTCAAGATTCTTTTCACCTTTCCTTCACAGTACTGGTTCACTATCGGTCTCTCAGTAGTATTTAGCCTTACCAGATGGTGCTGGCAGATTCACGCAAGGCGTCTCCGACCCCGCGCTACTCAGGATACTGCTATCCATTAAAATCTTACGTTTACGGGGCTATCACCCTATGCTGCCTAACTTTCCAGTTAGTTCAACTTCAATTTTAATTTCATGTTGCAGTCCTACAACCCCGGCAATGCCGAAACAATACCGGTTTGGGCTTTTCCCCGTTCGCTCGCCACTACTTAGGGAATCATTATTATTTTCTCTTCCTCCACTTACTTAGATGTTTCAGTTCAGTGGGTTGACCTTAGTCGCCGTAAACGGCGTGGGTTGCCCCATTCGGATATCTACGGATCTAAACCCCTTGGCAGTTCCCCGTAGCTTTTCGCAGCTTAGCACGTCCTTCTTCGTCTCTGAGAGCCTAGGCATCCTCCGTGCGCCCTTAGTAACTTATCCTCATTAATATATTCTAATTGTGTCAAGCGATTCCTCGCTTTTCTTTCAATTGTGTTTTCTTCCAATATGTCAAAGAACTTTTAGCTTCGCGCCTCTAGCTCCTGGCCTCTGGCCTCTTGCTTTCTTCGCGTCGCTTTTGTTGGTCTGTCTTCTGCTTTCCTCCGGCCAATGGCAAAAGGATAACAGCTAACTGCCAACTTGGTGGAGAATATCGGAGTCGAACCGATGACCCCCTGCGTGCAAGGCAGGTGCTCTAGCCAGCTGAGCTAATTCCCCGAAAACCAGTTTGATTGTGAGTTTGAAAGCAACAGTGTTACCCCTTGCTACCTACTCCCGCTCTTGCTGTCTGTAGTCCCGCCCAGATTTGAACTGGGGACCTCTACATTATCAGTGTAGCGCTCTAACCAACTGAGCTACGAGACTATATAACTAATCACGATGTCTCAGAAGATCAAATCCCTGATATCGCTTTCGGGCTTTCTTCCTGTTTAAAAAGAACATTTTTTTGTCTTTAGTCCTTAGTCTTTAGTCTTTAGTCGTTTGTTTTACCAAAGACCAATTACCAAAGACCAACGACTTCTTGAAGAAGTGTGGAATAGCAAACTAAACTTAAAAAATCCTACTCTAGAAAGGAGGTGGTCCAACCACACCTTCCGGTACGGTTACCTTGTTACGACTTAGCCCCAGTTACTAGTATCGCCTTAGGCCGCTCCTTGCGGTTACGGACTTCAGGCGCTCCCAACTTCCATGGCTTGACGGGCGGTGTGT
>CANKQY010000002.1 GCA_947485745.1 Bacteroidota bacterium | reverse complement strand
TGATTGGGCAAAAATTATTGAATGAAATAATAAAAAACCAGCGGTTAAACCTATTGAAAACCTAATTTTTGAGCTCATATGATGCTATTTTTTAATTCAAAAGTGCTATAAATATACCACAAATTATCTGTGATTATAATTAAAAAGACCAGAAAATCAATATTTTATAATTTTATAGCACTTTTATAGCATAGCCCACAATCAAAAATTTAAGAAAAAATTAGGATGTTCGTTTAGACAATACCTAAACCAAAATCATAATAAAATTTAAATAGAAGTAAATGCTATTTTTGAATTAAAACAATATTTAAAATGAAAAAAACAACAGCAATATCGTTGAGTAAAAATTACATGAAAGCATTACTAATTTTGTCTTTTACAATTGTAGGTTTATTGGGATGTAATAAATCTGTTCCTACTCAGCCTGTGGATGAAAATATACCTACTACTGCAGTTTGCAATCAAGTTTGGATGACAAAAAACCTAGATGTCGCTTTCTATCGAAATGGCGATGCAATACCACAAGTAACCGATTCTCTAGAATGGGGTAATTTAACTACTGGAGCCTGGTGCTATTACAATAATGATGCAGCTAACGGTCGCATTTATGGTAAATTGTATAATTGGTATGCGGTTAATGATTCAAGAGGATTAGCCCCTGCCGGCTACCATGTGTCAAGTGATATTGAATGGACTTCATTAGTAACATGTTTGGGAGGGGTTGATTCAACTGCTGGTGGAAAAATAAAAGAAGCAGGTTTGGTGCATTGGTTATCGCCTAATGCTGGTGCAACCAATAGTAGTGGAATAACTTGCCTTCCTGCAGGTGGCCGCGACTATGATGGGTCATTTCTATTTATTAACTCATATGCATTTTTGTGGAGTTCTACCAAGGACTCCAGTGGTAAGGCATGGGCGCGCAGTTTATACAGCGGCGACAGCCTTATCCTAAGATTCAATGACCTAAAAGTAATTGGATACTCTGTTCGTTGTTTGAAAGACTAGCAGGTTTTTAAAACAATTTCAATATTTATAAAATAAAAGTTAGTATTTATTTATCTTGTCAATTAAAAGACATTTAACCCAGATTTAGACTGTAAAATCTTGATTTAACAAAACCATTATCAGAAATGAACGATATTAATCAACCGTCTACTTTTCGTCTAACAATTGTTTGCCTTATTGGAAATGTGATGGAGTGGTATGACTTCGCAGTATATGGATATTTTGCAGCCATTATTGGTCATCTTTTCTTTCCTTCGGATAATGCTGCGATATCACTTATCGCCTCTTTTGGGGCTTTCGCTGCCGGTTTTCTCGTTCGTCCTTTGGGTGGAATTTTATTTGGAAGAATTGGTGATTTGGTTGGTCGTCAGCGGGCTATGTTATTATCCGTTATGGCAATGGCAATACCAACCGTGATGATGGGATTGCTTCCTACTTATGAATCGATTGGCATTTGGGCGCCGATTCTTTTGGTGCTGCTCAGATTAATTCAGGGACTTTCAGTAGGAGGAGAATACACCAGTTCGCTAATTTTTATGGTGGAACAGGCTCCGCCAAATCGAAGAGCTTTTAATGCAGTTTGGGGCGCATGGGGTGCATCAGCAGGAATACTACTTGGCTCAGGGGTGGGATATTTGATGAATGCAATACTGCCTACAGAACAGCTCCATGAATGGGGTTGGCGAATTCCATTTATTTTAGGCGGCTGTGTAGCCTTTTTTGGGTTTATACTGCGCAGAGGTTTACATTCTGAGGAGAAAATAAGTCGGTCGAAAAGCCCTACAAGAGATGTTTTAACCATACACCGTAAGGAAGTTTTGCAGGTTATACTGCTCAATATTGGCTTTAGTGCCGGATTTTATACTTTGTTTGTTTATACAGTGAGCTTTCTGCAAGAAGTAGCCAAATTTTCAAGTGAAAAAGCATTACGAAATAATTCGATTGCTATGGCTCTGTTGTTAATAGTAATGCCAATTGCTGCTAAATTTGCCGACAAACATGGACGAAAAACAATTCTGGGAATTGGGTTCACATTACTCGCTGTCACAGCTATTCCCCTCTTTCATGTGATGGGGCAAGGCATTCGCTGGGTTACGATAGCTTGTCAATTCGGACTTGCACTTCCCCTCGGTATTATTTCAGGGGCCATGGCCGCAACCAATGTAGAATTGATGCCACGAGATGTGCGTTGTACAGGACTTGCTTTTTCTTATAATATAGCAGTTGGTATATTTGGTGGTATAACCCCACTAATTGTGACCTGGCTTACAGACTACCTTCAAAAACCTTCAGCCCCCGGGTATTGGGTAGCTGCTTGTGCTACAATATCTGCTTTGACACTGTTTTTTTGGGTTAAAGAAACCCGATACACAAAACTCTAAAATCTTAATACGAATATTTGAGGCGAATAAATCTGAGGTTGTAGTAAGTTTGCCAGAGGATGGTAAAAAATTACCTGATACGATTATTATCAAACAATTAAAAAATTTACTTAAACACTTCTATCCATTTTATTAAAATAATTCTCTAACCTAAAAAAAATGAAATTCATCAAAATTATTACCATCTTCATACTCACATGCTCTTTAAATCTTCAGGCCCAAGATATTTCATGGACTAAAAAAGCAGGAGGAACAGGATCGGACCAAGGATATGATGCCAGTGCAGACAGCACAGGTAATGTTTATGTCTGTGGCTGGTTTTCGGGCACGGCCTCCTTTGGAGGTTCCAATCTTATCAGTTATGGTTTGCAGGATTTTTTCTTGGCATCTTATAATGCAGGGGGTAACCTCAATTGGGTTAAGCAAGCTGGTGGTACAGGCAATGAAGTATGCGCAGGAATTACATCCGCACCCAACGGCGATACTTACGTTACTGGATGGTTTACAGGAACCGCTAAATTTGGCGATAGCACCATAGTAAGCTATGGAAGCTATGATATGTTTGTGGCCAAGTACAATGCGGCAGGCAGCCTTTTGTGGGTTAGGTCGGGCGGAGGTAATAGCGATGATTATGGCAACAGGGTATCGCTAACAAGGAATGGAGGAGTGCTGGTTAGTGGTAGCTTCAAGGATACTGTTAACTTCAGTGGAACACAGCTCATCAGTAGTGGAAACAGGGATGTGCTTTTATGCCAATATGACTCTATTGGCCAGCTAACCTGGGCTCAAAGAGCTGGAGGGGAAGGGGAAGACCGTGGATATGGAGTGAGCCAACATTCAAACGGAGATATCTATTTAACAGGCCTTTTCACTGGAAAGGCAAAATTTAACACCATTCCCTTAATCGGTACAGCCTTACTGAGTACTTACGTGGCTAAGCTTTCGGAGCAAGGCGCTTTTATTTGGGTTAAACCCGGCGGCGGCGGCGCTAATGATTTTGCAAGAGGTCTTGATTTAAAACTAGATACAATTGGCAATGTTATTGGCACAGGCTTTTTTTCCGGAACGCTAAATATGAATGGAAAAAGCCTGACCTCAAAAGGGGGTCAGTATGACTTTGATGCCTACCTTGTTAAGATGGATCCAAACGGAAACACACTTTGGATGAAGGACCTAGGAGGAGATGGCATTGACCAGGGAACCGCATTGAGCGTTAGTAAAGCGGGTGATATATATGTATGCGGATTTTTTGGCGAGACCCAGACATTTGCAGGAATAACGGTAAGTTCAAAAGGTCTTTCCGATGTCTTTGTTGCAAAAGTTAGTGTGGACGGAAATGTTATTTGGCTTGCTGAATGTGGTGGTAGTGGCAATGATTATGCATATGGAATAACATTGGGTGTAAACGGCAAATTTTATGTTACCGGCGCCTTTGATGGCACAAGCAAATTCGGCACGCAAACGCTTGTATCAGACGGGGGCCTTGATGCTTTTGTTTTGCAGATTAAAGATAATAATGCAACAGGTATTACTGCCATGGGTATAAAAGAAAACTTCATTATTTACCCTAATCCCGCGCACAATAGCTTTTACCTAGAGTTGGAAGAAAACCGAGCCAAAGAAAGTACGGAAGTGATTATATGGGATATGTTGGGGCAGGAGCTAAAACATGAATCTATCAATAATTCTGTTCATGAAGTAAGTGTTAACGGCCTAATGCCGGGCTATTATATCGTAGAAATCATGCAGTCAGGAAAATCAATTAAAAGAAAACTAATGATAGAATAGCTGCTTTATAAATATTTGACAGCAGGTTCAACTGCTGCCAATATTATCAAAAAGTCAACGAGTTAGAGTATAAAAGTGAAGATCAAAATCTTCACTTTTTTTATTCTCATTTATGTGAAAGATAATATTTTTTACACTTTCAAATTGAACTAATTTTGCGGAGGAGGATAGATCTGATATTAAGCGCTTTTTTGTATAATTGTTTATTAAAAACAAATATGAATATTGCCATAATTGTTGCGGGAAATATAAGTGGAACGCTAGCTCAAGGCTTCATAAAAGACATACACACGTTGCTTACGGGGGCAAGGTTTCGATTAAGTGAAAAGTCTTTAAAGTTGGCTGCTATTATTGGGGCAAATAGGTTTGCTGTGGTAGAAAATGCGATAATACAATGGGAGGTAATATGCTTTTAGGCTTTATCAATGAATTAAGAGAGAGAAATGAAACCCTTTACTATTATGGGTTATTGTGTTTGGGTATTTCAATGCTGTTTTTGGTGCTTGCTAGGGTTAGCACAATTCAAGTTTACAATATCAGCGCTTGGATCAAACCGTTTAAGTGCTTTTTCTACCTTTTTATTTGCCTGGGCTATGGCTTGGTATTGCTTTTACTTGCCTAGTTTTAATATCAAGTTGTTTAATTGGTCTGTTATTATTTTATTGGGTTTTGAGATTGTTTATATAGCTCTACAAGCTGGTAGAGGACAGTTGTCTCATTATAATATTAGCACGCCCACTTATGCGGCTTTGTATTCATTGATGGCCATAGCAGCAAGTTTGGTAACGCTTTATACGGCTTATGTAGGCGTTTTATTTTTTGTAAATGAGTTTCCCACTTTACCCAACTATTATGTTTGGGCAATACGGCTGGGGATTGTAATTTTTGTAGTGTTTTCGTTTGAAGGTTTTGTGATGGGTTCAAAGCTAACGCATACCATTGGCGGACCAGATGGCGGAGAAGGCATTCCCTTGTTGAATTGGAGCAAGCGTTTTGGCGATCCAAGAGTGGCCCATTTTATAGGTATGCATGCCTTGCAAGTATTGCCGCTACTTTCTTTTTATTTATTAAAAAACCTAAAGGCAACCATTGTATTGTCTGTTTTATATGGAGCCTTGGCTTTGTTTACTTTGTTACAGGCATTGAAAGGAAAACCGCTTTTTAAAAGGAGCGAGCAGCAAAAAGAGGAAAGACAATTGTAAAAATTTTAATAAATAAATAAATAAATAAATAAATAAATAAGAAAAACTTGTAATAAATTTGATTTTAAATTAACTAAAACCAAATACCATGCAGAAAATTTTGTTGTTTTTATTATTGTTTGTAAGCCTTGAATTGGGGGCACAACCCCCCAATAACAGCTTATATGGAATAGTTAGAAAAAACTATTTTTCAATTGTAACTGATCCAAGGGATTCTTTGAGCTCTTATGAGCGATTTGATTCAGCTACTATTCGTTTGGGCACAACAGACCCTTCGGATGGAGTTGTTTATAATTTTGGTTCAAACAGCTATAACATGCTAGTTAACCTTACTGGCGCAGCGCTAAACCCTTATAGTAACTCATTTATTTTTGTTGGTAATAACACTATCAATACTTTAAATTTAGCTACAGGAAACTTAACAAACAGTGTTCCATTAAACAACCCAATTGCAGCCAGTTACTTCGATAATTTTAGGTTCAATAATGCTGATAGCACGATGTATGGTTTGGCCAGAAGGAATGTGTATGATCCAGCAACTATGAGTACCATAGGGCAAGTATTTTTGGCCAAGGCTAATACGCAAACAGGCTTGATTACACAAATTTCACCAACTTCGGTAGGCTTTGGTTTTGCTTTAGCAGGAAGCGCCATAGACCCTTATGAAATGGTGTATTATTATTCTACCGGTGCAAGGTTGATTGGTTTGGATATTTATGATGGTTCCATTTTTAGCAGTGTGCCCATTCAAGTAACCAGTGGAATGTATTTTGATAACTTTACTTATAGTTGCGCAGATACTGCTTTATATGGATTGATTAGGCAGAATTATTTTTCTTATGCGAAGAATCCTATTGACCCGCTTGATTCCATACAAGTTTTAGATTCAACTTCTATAAAGTTAGGTAGAATTGACCCTAAAACAGGTATTGTAACTACTATTTCTCCTTGGTCTTTGAGGCAAGGTGGGTATTCTTTGAATGCTGGTTCTGCTATTGATCCAAGCTCAATGACCTATTATTTTAACCCTGGAAATGCGTTAGTTGGTGTTTCATTGATAACTGGAGAGGTAACAAGCAATAAGGTGCTTAGCTTTGAAAATGGTCAGTATTTTGATTTAATGCGCAATTTTGAAAATTGTATTTCAGCGAGTGCTTTTAGGGCAAGAAAAGGTTCAACCGGGATAGCGAGAAATTTAAAAGCAGCAAACATTGATATATTTCCTAATCCCAATCACGGTAAATTTTCATTACAAAGTAGTTTTTATATAAAGCGTGTTTCTATTCACTCAATTGCAGGCGAGCAAATTTTTCAACAAGGTTTTGGTTCGAACCAAATTGATGTTGATATGAGTTCATTCAATGAAGGTGTTTATATCATTAACCTTTCCGACGAAAATGGGCAAACCATTAGTAGGAAATTGGTTAAGTATTAATGGCTAAAAAGTTTGAATTACTAATTCCTATTTGTTTTGCTCTTTTTGTTTGATTTTTTTCTATCATGTGTTTATTATCCTAAAAATATAACACTTTGTTAACTTACTCTTGATTTAAGGCAGCGATTTAAACTCTCTTGTATTATTAATAGTCAACAAAGAATATCTGTTAAAGCCTATTTTTATTGAATTTATAAACTGTTTTTTTTGTTTTTTTGCTCAAAAGCATCCTCGCTTGCTGAAAAAAATTGAATTTGAAATAATTCGGGAATTTTATAATTGGGAAAATAATTGAATGTAATTTCCTGAACTTGTAAATAAAATTAATGACCTAAATTCTTGTTTTCAAAATCCTTTTAAGCCCTGTTTTTATTGGATACTAAGCGAATTGTCTTTGGATGAAAACTGTAAATTAAGTTTTTTTTAAGAGAACAAAAAGGCTTGGGTTATCCACATTTTACAAACTAATTTTTGACTTCTAGGTACTTAAAACATCCAATTACCCCAAACATATAATATCTTTACATAATTGAAATACAATCGCCATAGTCAACCATGAATACAAAAAAGGATATGGAATATCGAATTTTCAAAAAGGAAATTAGTTGTGCAATTCTTGTTTTAGTAACTCTTCTTACGCCTTTTCAGAACAAGGCAATAGCAGAAAAAACAGACAAAAGAAACGGCACAAGTCTTGACTTGAAATCGAGTTCAACAGCAAAGCATTTTGGAAGCAAAAATTCTGCGGAATTTAAGGTTCAATCGATTGGTTTATCAGCCAAGGTTAATTTCTATGCACCGCCCCCAACACCAATAAGCGCATTGCCAGATTCGGCTTACGTTAATGGTTACACAGGTAATACTAATCTACTCAATATTTTTTTAAATGATTCATTCAATAACCTAGCCCTCATTGGTTCGGCAATGAAGGTTACCAGTAGCATTCCCAATAGCCAAATATTATTGGACACTGCTACAGGCAACATAAGTGTTTTGGCTGGTATTGCGGCAGGAACATATGTAATTTCATATAGCATTTGTGATACCTCCGATTTATCTAATTGTTCGAGTTCTTTTGCTACAATTTATGTTTCGGCTCCGCTTATTGTTGCTAATTCGGAGTTAGCCATTGTTGATGGTTTGGCAGGAAATGCCTCTGTCTTTAATGTATATGTGAATGATAGCATAAATGGGAGTTTAGCCAATTCTTCATCGGTAAATACGAGTATTGTTTCGGGATCTGGAAATGCAGGAGTAGCCTTAAGTTTATCGACCGGAATAGTAAGCGTTGCTCCCTTAACGCCAGCAGGTATTTATACTATAAACTACAAAATTTGTGATACGCTAAATGCTACCAATTGCGATACAGCATTAATAACCATATTAGTAAGTACTCCGGTAATTTTAGCTAATTCTGATGCCTCAGACGTAAATGGATATAATGGTGCAGTTAATTTGTTGAATGTTTTAGCTAATGACAGTTTTAATGCATCAATTGCTACAATAGGTGCGGTAAATTTAAGTGTTGTAACACCTGCATCAAGTTCAAAAATCACTTTAAACACAAGTACTGGGTTTGTAACTATTTCACCCTCTTTAGTTGCGGGTTTATATAGTATTGTTTATCGTATATGCGATTCATTAAACCCAAGTAATTGCGATACAAGTATTGTTTATATAACGGTAAATGCACCGCTTATTGTAGCCAATCCTGATTATATTGCTATAAATGGTTATACGGGAGCAAATAACGTTCTAAATATATTTGCAAATGATAGTATAAATTCTATTATACCTACCTCTAGCAGAATTACTTTATCCGTCCTTTCTAGTCCGAGCGAACCGGGGATTATTTTAAACACCATTACCGGGAGAATAAGTATTTTTCCATACACACCAGCTGGCGTTTATAATTATGTATACCGTATTTGCGATACCTTAAATGCAAGTAATTGTGATACAGCTTTAGTGACTGTTAATGTTTTAGCTCCACCAATTATAGCTAACAATGATGATGCAATTGTTAATGGCTATACAGGTGCAAACAATGTTATTAATGTTCTGGCGAACGATAGTTTAAATAATACTCATGCAACATTAACCAATATTTATTTAAGCCTTTCTATTGCAGCTAGCCATCCTAATTTAAGTTTAAATTTAAGCACAGGTATAATAAGTGTTGATCCAAAAACCCCTGCTGGTGTTTATTCATTAGTGTATAAAATTTGCGATACGCTGAACCCATTGAGTTGTGATACTGGTGTGGTAACAATAACTGTAACTGCTCCGATTCTTGAAGCCAAGGAAGATTTTGCAAACGTTAATGGGTATAACGGAAATGCGAGTTTATTAAATGTATTTTCAAATGATAGTTTAAATGGAACTACAATTAATATTGGTGCTATTAAATTAAACATTTATGTAGCACCAACTAATTCGAGAATCTCATTGGATACCACCACTGGTATAGTGAGTGTAGTTGCCCCAATTGCTGCAGGCTTGTATACATTTTCTTACATGCTTACTGATACTTTGAACCCAAGTAATACAGATACAGCTGTAGTTTCAATAAATGTTACTTCACCAATTATTTTGGCTCGAACCGACAATGGTATTGTAAATGGAGCTATTGGAAATGCGAGTTTACTAAATGTTTTAGCAAATGATTCATTTAATGGTTTAGGTGTAAGCCCAGGGATGGTTAGTCTTGTAAAAACAACAAGCACTTCTGTTACAGGCATCAGCTTAGATACAGCAACAGGGATTGTTAGTGTATTGCCAAATGTACCTGCTGGAGTTTATTCTTTTGAATATAGAATATGTGATACCTTAAATATAGGTAATTGCGATACTTCAATGGTTTACATAACAGTTATAGCGCCGCCAATTAGGGCAGTGGCTGATACGGCTTACATAAATGGGTACACTGGAAGTAGTGGCAATTTTAATGTATTGAATAACGACAGTTTAAATCAAACACCAATTAGCTTAGGAGCAGTAACAATTAGCCTGATAGCTGGTTCTGGAAATGCAGGGGTAAATTTAAATGTATCTTCTGGGTTTATTGAGGTTGACCCAAGAATGAGCATTGGCAACTATGCTATCAGTTATAGAATATGCGATACCTTAAATGCGGGCAATTGTGATAGTGCCATTGTTATCATCAAATTATTGGCGGCACCTGTTGATGCTGTTAATGATACTGTAATTGTTAATGGATATAATGGAAACTTATCTGCTACCACTGTATGGTTAAATGATAGCATAAATTATAACAGCATTAATTATAGAGAAGTCCTTATAAGTGTTTTAAATCCCTCATCAAATGCAGGAATTATTTTAGATACTGCAACAGGAGTTATAAGCGTTCAACCAAGAACAATGGCGGGTTTATACACAATTAATTATAAAATTTGTGATACCTTAAATAGCAGTAATTGCGATAGCGCCACTGCAAGAATAGAAGTTCTTCCTCCATCTATTTTAGCAAACACAGATTATGCAAGTGTGAACGGCTTTGCTGGTGATACCAGTTTGTTAAATGTTTTAGCTAATGATAGCCTAAATGGAATGCCTGTAAATCCGATTGAAGTACGAATAACAATTTTGGCTCAGGCTAGTCATGCTGGAATTACCTTAAATGACACAACAGGAATTATTAAGGTGGCTCCAAGAGTGCCGGCAGGATTGTACACCATAAGTTATAAAATATGTGATACTTTAAATAGTAATAACTGCGACAGCACAATAGATTCTATTCAAGTGAATAGCCCAATTATTGAAGCTACAAACGACACAGGTTATGTTTATAATTATAACGCTATTCCCAGTTTATTAAATGTGTTAACAAACGATCGTTTAAATGCAACCACAATTTCTGTTGGTTCGGTAAAAATTACAACTTTAATTACCTCCAGTTCAAGTGAAATTAAGTTAAATGACACAACGGGTATTGTTTCTGTTGGCACTGCTATTCCCGCTGGATTTTATACCATTAAATACAAAATTGCTGACACTTTAAATATTGGTAATGAAGATACGGCGTGGGTATATATTAAAATTGACGCACCTAAAATAGATGCTATAAACGATACTTTTATAGTAAGTGGATTAACAGGAACCAGCGCTAGTTCAAATGTATTAAGTAACGACACATTTGGACTTGTATTGGCAGCAATTAATGTTGTAAAGTATAGAACACTTATTGGCTCAGGAAATGCTGGTGTTTTGATAGATTCTTCAACCGGGTATTTACAGGTAACCCCAGGTACCGTTTCTGGGGTTTATCATATAAGTTATTCTATTCAGGATACATTAAATGTGGTAAATCGAGATACGGCTCATGTTTATATTCAAATTACTCCACCGCCAATTTTTGCTAATTCAGACGAAGTATCTGTGGATGGATACGTAGGCAATTTAAACCTGTTAAATGTAGTATTAAATGACAGTATAGCTGGCGCTCCAACAGCGGTTGGAAGGGTTAATATTAGCATGGTAACCCAGGCTAGTAGCTCAAATATTATTTTAAATACTAGTAATGGACAACTTATCGTATTACCTAATACACTGGCAGGAACCTATAGTTTGATCTATAGAATTTGTGATACGTTAAACCCTACAAATTGCGATACAGCATTGGTTACAATAAACGTGCTTGCCCCGAGTATTTTATTGAAAAACGATACGGCCCGCGTTAATAGTTATCTAGGTTCAACTAACTTAATTAATATTTATACCAATGATAGTTTTGGAGGTGCCGCTTTGGTTGCCACAAAAATTAAAATGAAAGTTTTGGCACCATTTGGAAATTCTTTATTAACTATTGATACGCTTACGGGTTGGGTAAGCGTTGGGACTATGGTTCCAAATGGCTTATACAGCATGCAATACAGTGTATGTGATACTTTAAACACATCTAATTGTGATACTGCTGAAGTTTATATTTACGTGGATGCTCCAAGAATCTTGGCGCAAGACGATTCGGCAAGTGTGAATGGGTTTTTTGGTTCGGCCAATGTGTTATCTGTTTTAGGCAATGATAGTATCAATGGCTTGCTTGCAACCACAGGTAAGGTTGCAATAAATCTTATTATACCATCTGGTAATGCGAAAGTAGTATTAGATACATTAACTGGATTAGTAAGTGTAGCAGCTAACACATCAGCGGGTACTTATTTTATAACCTATTCCATTACAGATACGCTCAATACCAGCAACAGGGATACGGCGATTGTGAAAATAGATGTGTATTCTGGCTTAATTTCAACCCTAAGAGATAGTGCAAACGTAAATGGATATTCGGGGCAAGCCAACCTGATTTCTGTATTGCTTAATGATTCGCTAAATGGTTTGGTTGCTACAAGTTTGTTAAGTAGAATTAGCATAGTTGTAATGCCAATTACATCGAATATTGTATTGGATACTGCAACAGGATTTATTTCTGTTAAACCAAAAACTGCTGCTGGTATTTACATGATGGCCTATACGCTACAAGATACTGCCTATACCTTATTAAGTGATACCACTTGGATAAAAATAGTAGTAGATGCCTTTGGTCCTACAGGCTTTAATGAGGATACTATTACAGCTTACAGAATACCTGTAAGTGTTTACGTTCTAAAAAATGATTTTGATATAGACGGTAATATTAATATAGCAACCTTGAGTATAATTCAACAAGGTTTGCACGGGCTAACGGTGGCCGATACTATTTTGGGCACCTTAACCTACACACCAGATTCGGCTTGGAGTGGTGCAGATACTGTATATTATTCTGTTTGTGATTCGGGCATGGTTCCAGTTCTATGCACAAATGCATATTTAATAATTAATACCTACCCACAATTAATCGTTCAAGATACATTTATTACTAATGTAGGTTGTTATGGCGATTCAACTGGGTCCATAAGAATAAATGTTGTTGGGGGGTTGGCACCATATACTATTTCATGGAATACAACTCCAATTCAAACGGGTACAACTGCCAAAAATTTAAAGGCAGGCGTATATACTGCTCAAATAACTGATACTATGAATACCCAAATACTTGCTAAAATTACAGTGACAGAGAGTTTGGGAGCTATTTCGGTTCAAATATCTTCGGTTGATCCAAAATGTAATGGCAACGCAAATGGCTTGATAAATCTAACCGTAACAGGCGGAACCGCTCCTTACTCTTATTTATGGAGCAATGGTAGCATATTGAAAAACCAAGATAAGTTGTCAGCTGGAACATATTCGGTTATTGTAACGGATACAAATAACTGTAAAGCGCAAAAGATTGTAAGTTTAACTGAACCAAGCACTTTGATATTAAGCTTAAATAAACTTACTGATGCAACCTGCAAAAACTCAAAGGATGGAAGTATAACCCAATTAGTTTCGGGTGGTATTGTGCCATATAAATACTTATGGAACACAGGAGATACAACCATTAATTTGGTAAACAGTCCATACAATAGCTATCAATTTACTGCCACCGATTCAAACGGATGTAAGGTTCAAAGCAATTATTATATAGCTTATACCAGAGAAAAATGTGAGCAAGATGTTTTTGTGCCAGCAGGATTTTCGCCAGATAATGATGGAATAAATGATGGTTTTGTAATTGATGGCGTAGATAAATTCCCAGATAATTATTTAAGAATCTACAACAGATGGGGTACGGTGGTATTTGAAGAACGCGGATACAAAAATACCTGGAAAGGAACACTTGAAACAGGGTCAAATAGCTCTGAAAATATTCCATTACCTAGTGGAACCTATTTCTATGTATTGGAACTTCAGGAAGGGGCTAAGGCAATTTCGGGTTATGTTTATATTAGTAAATAATAATTGAACCAAGAGAAAATGAAACGCATACTAATAAGTTTAAGTTTTATGTTGGGTGTTATCCAACTTATGGCTCAGCAAGACCCAACTTATGGGCAATATATTTTTAATTCAACCATCTTAAATCCAGCGCAAGCAGGAGTGCAGGATAATAATCAGGTGGGCGTATTAACTAGGAAACAATGGTTAGGTATGGACGGTGCTCCTACAACAAATTCTATATTTGCAAATACTCGTTTGCAAAAGAATTTAGGATTAGCTGGAGGTATTTATAATGATAAAATTGGTCCAACAAATACTGTAACAGTTCAGGCCGATATAGCAACCCAAGTGCAATTAAATGAGAGTTGGACATTTTCCGGAGGTATACGTGTAAGTGTTTCAAATATGCGCGCCAATTTAACCACTCTGGCAATTGGACAAACAGGAGATCCAAATTTTAATACGAATTACAATTCTGGTTTGTACATGAATATGGGGGCTGGGGTGCTTCTTTATAGTGAAAAATACTTTTTTGGAGCGTCTATGCCACGTTTGTTTAACAAACAAATAAAGGAAGGCGATGCTGTATTAACCAATTTGCAAAATCACTTTTTTATTTATGGTGGAGCCAATATGAGGGTTAAGGAAGACATAACTTTTACGCCGAGTCTATTGTTTAAAAAGGCTGCAAATTCGCCACTTTCGGTTGATTTAAACTTTGTGTTTAATTATAAGGATTTCCTAGACCTAGGTCCAATGATTCGATACAAAGATGCTTTTGGTGTCTTAGTTGGATATAAAATATCTCCACAGTTTTATGCAGGTTATATGTATGAATATCCAATAAGTGATGTGCAAATGATATCTAGGCAAACACATGAGTTATCGCTTAGAGTTAACTGGCAAACCAAGTATAAAAAGAAAGTTAAATCTCCAAGATATTTTTTATAGTGTCCAAACCATTTTTAGTTCCATCTAAACAGATTTAAAAGGCAAGTCGAATGAAAAAAATTACGAATATAAATTATCTTGTTTTTTTGAGCATTGGGTTCATATTATTACTGAATTTAAAATCCACCAACGCTCAGGTAGATAAGGCTATAAAATACGCTTATTATTTTGACTATGAGCGTGCAGAAAAATATTTACTCGATCAAAAGAATGAGTTAAATGACACAATGGTGCTACAATTGGCCGAAGCATTATACCAACAAGGCAAATATCCTCAAGCATTATATTATTATAAGATAGCCGATAGAAATAGCGTTATAAATACTCCACAAACTAGGCGTAATTATGTATATGCTTCTACCATGCTTAGAGAAAAATCGCCTTACTATAAGAAAACAAATTATTTTAAAACCGATTACTACATGTATACGGTTATTGACACGTTTGCTGGTAATTCTGTAAATGAAGATTTCTCTTCTTTTTATTGGAATAATATATTGTTTGTTACTACCTCAAGAACAACTGTTAGTAATGAGCGCGACTTTGGATATTTGTATAATAAAATGCCTTATTTAGATGTTTATCCTTTTACCGAAAAAGGTAAGCGAATCCCCTATCCAGCCTATCTTCCAAAGGGTATTAATACCAAGTTACACGACGGTCCAATTGCAATTTCTCTTGATACTAATTTAGTGGTTTTATCAAGGAATTATGCTCATGAAAATAACAAAAATATTCAAAATTTGAGCTTGGTATTTTTCCATCGTGATGCCAAAAAGTCGTGGAGTTCGGCAAGGGTGATGGATTTTTGCAAATCTACCTTTTCAAGTCAGCACCCTTTTTACGATAACAAAACCAAAACACTCTATTTTTCTTCGGATATGCCAGGAGGTTTTGGAGGATTTGATTTATATAAAATACAATGGGATGGAGCCAAATGGGGCTCACCAAGTAATTTAGGGGCTGAGGTTAATTCTGAATACGATGAGGTATTTCCAAGTTTAAATGAAGAGGGTAATTTACTTTATGGTAGTGATCATATTGAAACAACTGGAGGTATAGATATGGTTATTTTTAAAGATGGAAATAGGTATTTATTGAATGAGCCATTTAATAGTATTTATGATGATTTTGGAATCATGTTTAAGTCAGAGAAAGAAGGTTATTTTTCTTCAAATAGATATACCAGCAAGTTTGATGATAATATTTATCACTTTATTTTAAGTGAGCCAGAAAAACAGTCATTATATGTGAAGGTATTAAATGAAAGTAATGGGTTAGAGATTGGTGGAGTAAATGTAAGCTATTCATATGAGGATGGCTCTCATGTAGGAGAAATTACGGCACAGGCTGGAATGGAGAATTGTATTATAAAGGATTCGGCCGACATCAAGCGTGCAGTTAAATTTACAGCCTTTAAAGAGGGATTTATTTGGTATCAAGGAACTAACAATGAGTACAAAGTAGTAGATGGAAAATTATATAAAGAAATTTACTTAAAAGTTAATCCTACCAATGCAAGCGACAATTATTTTGTGGCAGATAATAATGAACGTAGTTACAAGTTTGGAAGTATTTTGGATAATGACAGTTTGAACGGACTTTTGGTTCAGCCTACAGATGTAAATATCCATGTTTTATCGAACCCATTAGAAGGTTTCTTGACCATTAGTAATGAGGATGGAAAAGTTAAAATAAACGCTGGTGCAACTCCTGGTGTGTATAAATTTTCATATGCTATTTGTAGCGCAAACAATACCAGTTTGTGTGATACAGCTGAAGTTAGCATTTTGGTTCGAGCCAAGCAAGATGGCGGAAATAAAGCGCTAGCATTAACTGGCAAAGAAAGTGATGCATTGGCTCAGATTAAAATGCGAAGTATTGTAAAAAGCACCCCCGATAAAGCCCAAAAGGGAACTATTAGAGTTGTAAATGATACAGCTTATACAACGGTGAATGGTGGTTATGTAATAAATGTTCGTGCCAATGATAGAATTAATGGGATCAAAGCGAGCTCAAAAAACACAAGCATCAAAAATGTAAGAACAGATTGGGAAGAGTTAAGTTTAAATGCCAAATCAGGAGTGGTAGAATTACGCAAAGGCTTAGCCGCAGGTACCTATCATATGAGTTATGATTTGCAAGAAAAGCGTAATAGTGATTTGTATGGGCAAGCCCAAGTTACCATTATAGTTAGAAACATGAATCAGTTACCTGGTAAGAAGGGTGCTGAGACAAAAGCAAAAAATACTGTTGTTTATTTCAACAATGATGAACCGCGTACTTTCCAATTGTATCGCCCAAGTTTTACTTATCAAAATTCATATGAATCGTACATAAAAAGCATGGATGATTTTTACGATAAATCGGCAGATATTAAAACAAGTTTAGATGCCTTTTTTATTAATCAGGTTGAAGGAGGTTATGAGGAAATGAATAGTATGTTGCAGCTCATTCAATCTAAATTGAACCAGGGAGTGCAAGTTGAAGTGGCCGTGAGTGCATACTGCTCGCCAATTGCATCTGAGGTGTATAATAATAAGTTAAGTACACGCAGGATAGTGTCTGTTATCAGGTATTTAAAGAAATGGAATGATGGTGCCTTATATGATGCTATTGAAACCAATAGAATTACTTTCTGGGAACACGCAGTGGGCGAATTAGAAGCACCTAAAGATGTATCGAGCAGTTATGATTTGGTTAACGAATCGGTTTTTGGTATAAAGGCCTCACGCGAAAGACGCGTAAGTGTATCTGTGAAGATATTTTCTGCTAATTAGAATAGCTATTTACTATGCAATATCCGGTTCCTATCGCTAGATATACTTTTCATTTTCGATTCTTTTACGATTGATGGTGCAAAAATCCGAAGCTTAATTCATAAATTTTTATTCATATTTGTATTGAATAACATAAAAATAATTTATGAAATATACATTAAATCAATTTGAGATATTTCTAAAAATTGTACAAACAAGGAGTGTAACTAAAGCTTCGGAGGAGTTGCACTTAACCCAGCCCGCAGTTTCTATACAACTGAAAAATTTCCAAGACCAATTTAACATTCCCTTGACAGAAGTTATTGGCCGAAAAATTCACATTACTGATTTTGGGTTAGAAATTGCTGAAGCTGCCGAAAATATTCTTAACCAAGTTTATGCCATAAACGATAAAACGTCGGCTTATAATGGACAATTAACAGGACGTTTGAAGATTTCAGTTGTTTCCACCGGAAAGTATGTAATGCCATACTTCCTTAGTAATTTTATGCAACAACATGCTGGCATAGAATTAATGATGGATGTGACGAACAAAAACAAAGTTATTGAAAGTTTAAAAAATAATGAAGTTGATTTTGCACTAGTTTCTATTCTTCCAAACTCATTAAATATCGAGAAACTTGATCTACTTCAAAACAAGTTGTATTTAGTGGGTAGTACAAAAACAAAATTTAAAAAGGCCGCTCATATCAAAGAAATATTTCAAGATTTGCCTCTGATTTATAGAGAGCAAGGTTCAGGAACCAGACAAACGATGGAGAGTTTTATTGAACGCAACGATATTCCAGTGCTAAAAAAGATGGAGTTGACATCCAATGAGGCCGTTAAGCAATCATTATTGGCTGGTTTGGGGTTTTCAATTATGCCATTGATTGGAATCAAAAATGAATTACACAACAAAGAATTACATATTATTCCTATAAAAGGACTTCCAATTATTACCACATGGAGTTTAATCTGGCTAAGTGGCAAAAAGCATTCTCCCGTTTCTAATTCATTTTTAGCATATTTAAAAAAAGAAAAATCAAATATTATACAAAATAAATTTAGCTGGTACGAGCAGTATTAGGCAAAAAAAAGCCGGAACGCAATACTGCGTTCCGGCTTTTTATCGAATATATATCGAATTATCTAGTAAGAATCACCTTACGGATTACAACTTGATCGCCTGATTGCATGCGACAGAAGTAAACTCCGCTTACGTATTCTGAACCTTTGAAAGTAGCTGAGTATGTTGAGCTCTCCATAGTTTCAGCATCGAACAATACAGCTACTTGTTTTCCAGAAAGATCCAACAATTCAACTGTGGTCTTTCCTGCACCAACAGTAGTAAACTGTACCTGTAAATCATCAGTGAAAGGGTTAGGATAGCAGTTCATCGAAAGATCCTTGCTCACGTTGTCAAGTACCAAAGTGTTCTGCTCCTCATCACCCTTCTTGCTTAGTGCACAAGGGCAAAATAAATATCCAGAATTGCTACCATCATAAGTAAGGTTTACTGCAGCTACAGCTGTATTCAATTGAGAAATGGTATAAGGAGTTGTTCCTCCTCCCAAAGCGGTGTTCGAAAACGCAAGTAATTGTGAAACGGTTATGCCTGCAAATGCGCCTGAACCAATCACTAAGTTTCTCAACTTTCCTGAGGCTGGTGCAAATGAAGGTAAAGCATCGTCGTATGCTGCACTTAAGGTAAGCGCCAACACTTGTCCTGCAAACACATTAGCATAACCTGTGCGGGTAGGATTTGTAAGCGTACCCACATTAAGTGCGCGAGCTGTACTACCTGAAGGAAGGAAGCCTTGAACACCACTTTTGCTTGTAAATACCAATTTTCTAGTGCCTGATCCAATTATAATAGATGAAGGGAATACGCTTGTGAAGCTATTAAGGTAGTTGCCAGTTGTGGTATTACCACCACCCCATCCGCCTTGCGAATAGCTAACAAATCCTTGACAAGGTATTGGTGCAATAGCGCCTGAAGCAGAAGCAGTACAACCTTTTGCATCAGATACTAAAAGTGAGTAGCTACCTGCAGCAAGTCCAGAAAAGCTTGATGATCCCTGTGGAATACCGCTTCCTAATTTAAAACTGTATGGTATATTACCTCCGTTAGCGTTGCCAGTAATGCTTCCATCTAAACAAGCGTAGCCAGTAGGATTTACCTTAGTAAGCGTTAGGGTTAGTAGAGCAGGCTGGCTAATGCTAGTTGAACCAGTTGCAGTACAGTTATTAGCATCCTTAACTGTAACCGAATAGGTTCCTGGTGTAAGGTTGGAGATTCCAGCAGTGGTAGCGGCATTAGACCAAAGATAGGTATATGCTGTAACACCGCCAGTTACGTTTAAAGAAATTGATCCGTTACCTAAACCAAAACAGGTAACATTAGTAGCAGTTGGTGTAACTACCAATAGTGCAGGTGCTGCATTTATTACCGCACTTGTATTTGCTGAACATCCGTTAGCATCAGTTACCGTGTAATTGTAAGTATCTGCTGTTAAACTTGTTGTTGCTGTAGTACCATAAGTTAATGTTCCAGTTCCGCCATTTGATGTTAAAGCTACACTTCCTGTTCCACCATAGCATAGTATTTGTGTTGCTGTTGCTGTAATGGTAACTTGTGAAGGTGCTGCATTAATTACTGCATCTGTATTTGCTGAACACCCGTTAGCATCAGTTACCGTGTAATTGTAAGTATCTGCTGTTAAACTTGTTGTTGCTGTAGTACCATAAGTTAATGTTCCTGTTCCACCATTTGATGTTAAAGCTACACTTCCTGTTCCACCATAGCATAATATTTGTGTTGCTGTTGCTGTAATGGCAACTTGTGAAGGTGCGGTAAGTGTTTTACTTGTTGAGGTTTGGCAATTGTTGTTATCTTTTACCAAGATGGTATATGAACCAGCAGCAAGGCTACTAAATACATTACTTATTTGCCAATTTGAACCATTGTCATTTGAATATTGATAATTTCCGTAGCTACCCGAAGCGGTAACGGTTATTTGTCCATCTGTTGCATTAGAACAAGAAAGATCTGAGCCATTATAAGATGTTTTTGCTGAAGTTGCAGAGATGGGAGCAGTAGGCACAGTTACTTTCCAGGTACCGGTTGAAGGTGTGAAGGTGGTTTGACATCTGCCATCCATAGCTGTTCTGCGGAAAATTTTGGTTTGGGTAAGTCCGTTTGGCGGGGTGTAAGAAGAACTAGTAGCACCCGAAATGTCGGTAAAGCTAACACCATTGTTTGAGCTTTCTTGCCACTGATAGCTATAATTTAAATTACCACCAGTTGCAACAGCTGCATTATTGATAGTTGAAGGATTTCCATTGTAACAAATAGTTTCTCCGGTTGTGGCTATAGAACCGGCATTAAAGGTTTCGTAAATCACTAAAGTGCCAGCTGAACTAATAGTGAATGCACCAGTAGTAGCAGAACTTGTTGTTGTTTCAGCAATCAACACGTCATAATTACCTGCATCTAAAAGGGCTGTATTTGCAATTGATAAAGTAGTTGAGGTAGCCCCTGAAATACTGCCTCCATTGGTAAGTGCAATACCATTTTTACGCCATTGGTAAGAAAGAGTTCCGCCATTTTGTGCGGCTGCAGATACTGAAAAGGTAACGGTTTGATTCTGGCATCCACTCACATTTGCTGGTTGAGCAGAAATAACAGGAGCCGCAATAAGTGAACCTGAATTTCCACTGCCATAACTACAAATTTTAAGAAAACTACCAGGACCAGTTACATTTGTAACTGTAGTGCTGTTAGGATTTGAAAATTGTAAGCTAAAAGAACTATTATTAGGAGGAAGATTAGTGAAATAAACACAATATTTTATTAACCAATCATTTCCACTTGTGCTCACAGTGCTAGGCGGACCTACCACGCATGTGTAGGTTGTGGTACCAACAAATACTCCTGTTATAAAAGGAACGACAGTTGGATTAGTACTGAACTTGAGAGTGATTTCCCCTTGAATATTATTAGTATTCCCAGTTTTTGCAGGGGGAATAACCACTGAAGGGTTAGTGTAATAATATGCCGAAGGAATTTGGTTTGCATTGTTGCCATTGTTTCGAAAGACCACATAGGGACAGTCGAATGCCTGAGCCCTAATATTGGCTGTGAGGCCAAAGGTGAGGCATGTTAAAAGAAAAAGTAGTTTTCTCATTTTATGTTTGCTTTATTTATAGTTAATTAAGTTTTCAACAAAGGTAAAAGTCAGAATTATAAAAATTCACTCAATAATTTGCAGAATTTCACCACATTGTTACATGGCAATTTTTTAGCTTTTAGTTTAAAGTAATCAAAAGCCTAAAATCAAGCTTTCGGTAATAAGGAGTAAAACCCTTTTTGTTTGTCATTATAAAAAACGTGCTAATTTAGCGGGCGCAAAACCAAAAAAATACATGCATATTATAAGGATATATTCATTGCTACTTATTTTCCTTTGTTTGCTCGGAAAACTGAGTGCTCAAAACATTAATTACCTTTCAAAAGGAGTTTCTTTGAATTATGAAAATGTGAGCTTACAAGAGGTGCTAAT
This sequence comes from Bacteroidota bacterium, assembly GCA_947485745.1. GTDB lineage: Bacteria > Bacteroidota > Bacteroidia > UKL13-3 > UKL13-3 > B1. The sequence goes on along the minus strand of CANKQY010000002.1, from coordinate 71,290 downwards.
TGTTATCACCCAACAAACAGGTGTTCAATTTGCTTATGCCAACTTTAACGACCAACAAAAAGTCAGTTATCAATGTGAAAATAAAGAGCTCAAATTAGTGTTAAAAGAATTGCTCTTTCAAGTAAATGCAAGCTATAAAAAGGCCAATAAATACATCACCATTAAAGGTAATCCAGAAAAAAGATTTCGAGAACTTCGTCTAAGTAAGCCTTTAAGAGGTTATGTGTATGATGATGAAACAACCTACCCTTTAGCCAACGTGAGTATTTTCAACAGTTACAATAAAGAGGTAGTATACACAGATAAAAATGGTGGTTTTAAACTTAATAACCATGAAAGGTTTAACCCCTATCCCATTTCAATTGCAAAGGAAAACTATGTAGATACCAGTTTCTTGGTTTACAATCCAGAAGAAAAAAACTTAACCATTTATTTAAAGGTAAACAAAAAAATACAAACGGATAAGCAGGTAATAGATTCTTTAAATATTTCGCCAATATTGGTTCAAACCGACACCAGCCAGAAAAACCCGTTTACTTTTTTTACCAACTATTGGAATAGGGAAAAACAGAAAAATCAAAATTTTAGAAATATTAAAGATACTTTATACAGTGAGTTTAATATTTCCTTGATTCCTTATGTTAGTAAAAATCACTTATTAGATATTAATACGATTAATAATTATAGTTTCAACATTCTTGGCGGTTATTCTAAGGGTATAGAAAGCTTTGAGCTGGGTGGCTTGTTTAATTATGACGCAGGCAGTGTTAGGTATCTGCAAATTGCAGGTTTAGCAAATATTGTAGAGGGGAAATCGGAAGGAACACAAATTGCAGGATTAATCAATTTTAATAACTCCCTAACAAAAGCAGTTCAAATTGGAGGTTTATTTAATGTTGACCTAGGTGATTTTGAAAACATACAAATTGCAGGACTCGGAAACTGGGTATCTGGCAATGTAAACGGGGTACAAATTGGTGGCTTAATAAATCGCAATAGAAAAACTACCACAGGCGTTCAAATAAGTACCTTTTATAACTATTCACCTAACATAATTGGTTCCCAAATATCTTTGGTAAATAATACAAAGGGTTTAAAGGGAGCTCAAGTAGGATTTATCAATATTTCAGATAGTTGTGAGGGATTGCCCATTGGTTTTTTAAGCTACGTTAAACAAGGGTATCACAAAATAGAGTTGGCCACAGATGAGAATTTTTTGACCACAATTTCATTTAGAACTGGGATGGAGAGGTTTCATAATATATTTGTTTTTGGCACTCAAATAGGGCAAAACAACTCAGTTTCTGCTGTTGGCTATGGGTTAGGAACAGTGTTTGATTACCATCAAAAATGGCATTATGGATTTGATTTTACCACACAACAATTAGTGGGTAAAACCTCCGAAACAGAAGCATTGAATTTGTTGAGTAAGTTTGTTCCCCATGTAATTTTTTCGGCTCACCCAAAATTTCAAATGCTATTTGGCTGCAGCGTAAATTTTTCATTATTCGACAAAACTTCTATCACCTATATTACCCATTTCGATAATTATCCGCCATCTTATTTTTACAATAACAATTTTGGCAACTTTAATGTGAAGGGATGGATTGGTTTTAAAATTGGGGCAAGGTTTTTTTAGGGAAAAATTGTGGCGCTATCCTTCTAGAATTTTCTGCATTTCATGCAACTGTTTGTATAAACCATCTTGTTGTATAAGTTCATTGTGGGTTCCGGTTTGAACAATACTTCCTTTATCCAAAACTACAATCAAATCTGCTTTGTGAATGGTGCTTAAACGATGTGCAATAACAATGGTAGTTCTGTTTTGCATAATATTATTTAATGCTTCCTGAACCAATCGCTCACTTGCTGTGTCTAGGGCTGAGGTGGCTTCATCCAATATCAAAATATCGGGATTCGTATTAATTGCTCTAGCTATGCTTAACCTCTGACGTTGGCCACCGCTCAATTTATTTCCTCTATCACCAATATTTGTTTGATAGCCCCTTTCTGAAGTAACAATAAACTCATGGGCATTGGCAACTTTTGCTGCATTCTCAACTTGTTCAAGCGCAATATTTGTTTTGCCAAATGCGATGTTGTTATAAATGGTATCATTGAACAAAATCGATTCTTGTGCAACAACCGCCATGGTGGCTCTCAATTGCAGAATTTTTAAGTTTTTAATGTTTTCACCATCAATAATTACCTCCCCTTCCACTGGATCATAAAACCTAGGAATTAAATCTGTTAAGGTCGATTTCCCGCTACCAGATGGGCCAACCAAGGCAACAGTTTTTCCCTTTTCTATGCGCAAATTGATATTCCTCAACACATAATCTTCGGCATATTTGAAACTAACATTTTTAAATTCAATATACTCCTTTAATCCTTCAATGGGCATTGCGTTTGAAGTCTCTGTAATAACCTCTTCACTTTGCAAAACTTCATTCACCCTATCCAAAGATGCCATGCCTTTTTGCATGTTGCTATATGCCGTAGAAAATGATTTTGCAGGCGCTAATAACTGAGAAAAAATAGCAATAAAGGCAATAAATGCCTCCGCATTTAAATTGGCATCATCTGTCAATACCATCTTACCACCCACCCATAAAACAAACGAAAGTACAACAACACTTAGGGTTTCAGAAATTGGAGAGGCACTATCTCCAGTTCTGTTACTGGCAATATTAATTTTGGTATAAAGGTCGTTTTCAACCTTAAATCTCCGCATAAAAAATTCTTGGGAATTAAATGCTTTAATGATCCTAATTCCCATTAAAGTTTCTTCATACAAGGAAACCAAATCTCCAAATTTTGATTGCCCCTTTCTAGAATAGTTTTTCAGTAATTTTCCTATTTGCCCAATTAATACGCCAACTATAGGCAGGGTTAACAAAACAATGACTGTTAAAACTGGACTAATCATGATTAAGGTAAACAAATAAACCAACAAGGTTAATGGCTCTTTAAATAATGCTTCCAGAGAACTCATAATGGCGATTTCAATTTGCAGAATATCACTGCTCATTCTTGAAATTAAATCCCCTTTTTTTTCTTCACTAAAGTAGGAAATAGGTAAAACCAAAATGTGTTTGTATAAGGAGGCTCTTAACTCACTTACAATACTATTTCTCAGCGAAACCATAAAGAACAGAGCCAGGTACCTAAATAAATTTTTAAATAAAATGGCCAATACTAAAACAAAACAAATAAATATAAGCGCAGACTCATGCCCTTTTGTTTGAATGAGGTTCGACAAGAAATAATTGAAATACCCAGTTAGGCCGCTGATGGTAAAAGTAAATGCTGGCTCAATAGTAACCAATTGCGATTGACCAAAAAGTAATTTCAAAAACGGCAAAATGAGCGCAATTGAAAACAATCCAAATACTATAGAAAGTAAATTGAAAATTACATTTAAAAAGGCTAAGCCTTTGTAAGGCAGCGTATACTTTAATAACTTAATAAATCCGTTCATTCTTTACGCGCAAAGCACAAATATCTGTTTTTAATGGAAAATTTTTGACTAATCAATTTTATACTTTTTTAAATATTTTTCATAAAGGAGCACCTGTTCGTTTTTTAAATCAAGTGTTTCGCCATTTAAAAAAATCATATAAATGCTACTGCTTTTCATATCTAAAAGATCGCCTTCACTGATAATAATTGAAGCATCCTTTCCAATCTCTAGGCTACCTATTTGTTGGTCAACACCCATTATTTTAGCAGGCGTTAAAGTAATTGCTTTTAAGGCTTCTTCTTTATTTAAACCATATGCCGCTGCGGTTCCAGCCAAATAAGCCAAATTCCTAACCTCCCAACTTCCTTCTTGTGATAGCGCAAAAGTTACCCCAAGTTTAGCAAGCTGCCCTGGAGTTTGATAGGGTTGATCAATCCCATCTGCATTGTGAGCAGGCAATCTATGTATGTTTCCAAGAACAACTTGAACGTTGTTACTTTTTATAATATCTGAAACCAAATAAGCTTCTTGAGCACCCACTAAAATCAACTTAATTGCAGGATACTTTTGTTTAAAAAAAGTAATGGCTCTAACTATACTTCTAGCATCATTGGCATGAACATAAAGGTTTTTCTCACCAGAAAAAATACCAGTCATTGCTGATAAACGTGCATTAAAAATTGGTTTGCTTTGCATCGAATATTGAAAAGCTTCAGCAAAAAAATTATTTATTTCTGCAATCCCCTTTTCTCCTCTATTTTCTTCCTCAGGTTTATTATTTTCAACAAAAGGCCAATTTAAATGGATACCCTCATCAGCTTTCATAACAGCATCATCCCAATTCCAGCCCTTAGTTTTCATGAGACTACTGCTCCCGCTAATAGTTCCTCCAAGAGGAATAGGTTGTGTAAATAGCACCCCATTAAAAAGTGCAGTTGGCAATATTTTAGAATCTGTATTATAAGCTATCATTGAACGAACATTTGGGTTCATAGATCCATCTTCATTATAATCATGGGTAGCTCTTACAGCATCAATCTCGTTTAGCCCCATTATATTGTTCATTGCAATTAAACCTGGATACACATGTTTGCCCTTTGCATCTATGACCTTAGCTGTTTTATAAAGCGAACTGAGTGTTTTTCCAACTTGCACAATTTTGCCTTGTTCCATCACTAAAACGCCATTTTCAATTACCTCGCCATTGCCAACATGAATAGTCCCATTCATGATAATGGTAGTACTTTGTTGTGCATTCATCCCAGTTAAAAACAATAGGAAGAAGCAAATACTTGTGATATATTTAATCTTATTCATTTTCTTAGTTACTAATTTTTAAATTGGTTTCTTCGGATTATCTAATCTTCACAATGGTAATCAGGATCGGGTGCCGAAACCTTATGTTCCGATTTTTCGCCCTTCTGTTTGGCCAATAGCATTTTTTGAATGATTCTTTCTCTTTCCTTTTGGTTACTACTGCGTTTTACCAAGTCTTGCTCCCTACTAAAATAACAAGTACCATCCACCAATGTCATTTCTACCTTTGCATCAATACTGAGCGGATTTGCGCTCCACAAAACCAAATCAGCATCCTTTCCAACCTTTATACTTCCTGTTTGTGCATCAATATGAAGCATTTTCGCCGGATTTAAGGTAACCATTTTCCAAGCATCTTCCTCACTAATTTTACCGTATTTTATCATCTTAGCAGCCTCTTGGTTTAACCTCCGGCCCATTTCAGCATCATCACTATTGATAGCAGTAACAACGCCCATTTTATTTAAAATTACTGCATTCTGTGGGATGGCCTCTATTACCTCATACTTATATGCCCACCAATCCGCAAAAGTACTTGCGCTTACGCCATGGGCCTTCATTTTATCAGCCACTTTATAACCTTCAAGTATATGTGTGAATGTGTTTACCTTAAATCCCATGCTATCTGCCACATGCATCAACATATTGATTTCACTTTGAACATAACTATGGCAACTAATGAATCGTTTCTTGTTCAGAATTTCTACCAATGCATCAAGTTCTAAATCCCTGCGTGTAAGCTTCGGATTTGTTTTCATGGCAGCTTCATAAGCTTTTGCCCTAATAAATGCATCATAATATACCTGCTCCACACCCATTCTTGTTTGTGGATACCTGCCAGTTGCAGTATTCCAATTACTTTGCTTTACGTTTTCTCCCAAGGCAAATTTTATGAAGCCATCTGCATTGGCAATTTTCATGTTCTCTGGACCCTGCCCCCATCGAAGTTTGATGATGCTGCTTTGCCCGCCCACAGGGTTACATGAGCCATGCAATTGTTGGCAGGCAATTACCCCTCCACTCAACTGCCTATAAATATTTATGTCATCTGAATTTATTACATCACCAATTCTTACCTCTGCGGTATTGTTTTGTGTGCATTCATTCACCCCACGATAAATGGCTATATGCGAGTGCTCATCAATAATTCCACTCGTTAGCTGTTTACCTTTGGCATCAACAACAATATAATTTTCAGAACTTAAACCTTTTCCAATGGCACTTATTTTACCGTTACTAATGGCAACATCTACCTCTTCTATAATTCCTTCTTTTTCATTGGTCCAAACAGTAGCATTTTTGAACAAATAATTCTGTGGTTTTGGAAGGGTTTCATTTCCATATTCTGTGAACGGATAAATTACCTTGCCTATCAAATTTTTTGCGCTAGTATCAGTTTTACTTTTTTCGGTTTGAACCGAAACCCATGATGCAGTAAATTGCTCATTTTCTCCATTTGGTAATGTTGCACTTCCTGCGAGTTTTTTCACCAGATAACTATTGCTATCCAATTGAATTGCCCATGCATCTATTCGAACCTGATTGTCTGATTTTTTTTCTTCCTTAAAACTAAATTGATACAAACCAGCCTGCTCTTTCACTGAAACTTTCATAGTATCCAATCCAAAAATTTGGGCTTCTAATCCATTGTCCTTTTTTATTATACTCAAAATTGAGTTTGGCCTGCTTTTTAGTGCTACTTGATAATTTCCCTCTAAAGAATAATCGCTTACTTTTTTTAAAACAGTTTGTTCACCTTTGACCCAATGCTCCTCAATGGTTGCATTTTGATTGAAAAGAGGCAAATTGCAGATGAAAAAATTGGCCATTTTTCCTTTTTGTATTGAACCTAATTTTTGGTCCATTTGGAGCCATAGTGCCGGTTGAATTGTTAATGCGTTTAAGGCATCCTCTTCCTTAAGCCCGCTTTCAACAGCCTTTCTAAGGTTTTTCAAAAACTCATTTGCATCGGCACAACCGGAGGAGGTTAATGCAAAAGGAATTTTCTTACTAGCAACCATTCCAGCGTTTGATGGTGCCATTTCCCAATGTTTTAAATCACCCAAGCTAACATTCATTGCATCAAAGGGCTCTTCCACTTCATATACTTTTGGAAAATTAAGGGGCAAAATTAAAGGCATTCCCAAGGCTGCTATCTCGTTCAATCTTTGGTATTCATCACCATTCCCCTTAATCAAATAGGATATTCCAAATTCTTTACCAATTTTTCCTGCCCTTAAAACCGCAAGTTTATTTTCAACCTCAAAAACTGTAGGCAAAGACTTAATTTCATTGTAATTTTCGAAACTTAAATTGGTCTCTACTTTTTGTGTATTATACCAATTAGCATCCAAATAAGTTTGCCTTACCAATGCCACCACACCCATTGCTGAGGAAGGGTAATCTTGTTTGCTAGTTCCTTTATTAAAACTCATTTCACAAGCAGCTTTTGCCTTAATAACTAGCTTTTGCTCCTGACTTTTACTTGTTAAAACCAATGCTGCGCTGCCTCTAAATATTCCATCCTGCAGGGCACTTAAAGTTGATCCAAAACCTGATGACAAATATTGCTTACTTCTTTTATCGTCGTATTGAAAATAATCTATTGCATTTATGTTTAATCTAACAGCATCATTCCAAGCATATGCCCCCTTTAAATTGTTTGAGTATTGGTTTCCTTTTGGTTTGAGGCTCGATGGAATGGTTATGCCATAATTACTATATAAATCAATGAACGAAGGATACAGGTATTTTCCTCTACCATCAATTATTCGAGCTTCTTTAGGCACGAGAACATTGGTTCCAACCAACTCAATGATGCCATTCAATATCAAAATTGTTGCACCTTTAATCATTGTTTTTGGATCAACCTGTATGTTTACATTGCTTATTGCAATATAGTTAGGGCGCACATCTGGAGGACCATTTAAGGGAAAACCAGTTTGGGCAATTGCACCAAAAAGAGATTGGAAAAACAAAAAAAGTATTAATACTGCCTTTTTATAGTTCATTTTATCAAGGTATTAGGTTCAAAAAGTTGTTTTTTGTAACAATAATTTTAGCTGCTACAAGTGGCAATTTAAGGGAATATTTCATTTTAGAAAACAATGACATTTCTTTTTAAATACCTATCGGATGCGTATGTTTGAAAAGTAAACATGGATTCGTTAGAGAATTTAAAACTTAAGTTTAAAAAAGGAAATGCCATTGTTCAGATAATTCTGATCAATGTTTCCATTTTTATTATTCTCAGCATAACTGGGGTTTTATTGTTTTTGTTCAATCAAGGAGCAATACAAAGTAGTTTTTTAAAATACTTGATGCTGCCCGCCTCCTTCTCAAATTTCATTTTTCAACCATGGAGTATTTTCTCCTACATGTTTTTGCATGAAGGCTTTTTACATATCTTGTTTAATATGCTTTGGTTGTATTGGCTAGGAGATATATTCCAGCAATACCTTGGCAATTCAAAAACTTGTCAGGCATACTTTCTTGGGGGAATTTTTGGCGGTTTAATCTACATCATAGCTTATAACCTTTTTCCAGCTTTTGCAAATGAAGTTTCCTTATCTTATGCACTGGGCGCTTCGGCTGGCGTTTTGTCTATTGTAGTTGCTACCGCCACCCTATTGCCAGATTACCAAGTTCACTTATTAATTTTAGGTCCTGTTCGCCTAAAATACATTGCAATTGTTTCGGTTTTTTTAGACCTCATAAGTATTCCTGGAGGCAATGCTGGAGGGCACATCGCCCACTTAGGAGGAGCTGCATTTGGCTATTTATTTATTAAGTTACTGTACAGTCAAAGCAATATACCAGCCATACTTGATCGTTTATTTGATAGTATAGGTAAAATATTTGAACCAAAAACTACAATTAAGATTCATCACAAGGCTAACGTTATTAGACCAGAAACAGGAAAGAAACCAAGCCAACAAGAAATTGACCTCATATTGGAAAAGATTTCAAAGAAGGGATATGAGAGTTTAGATAAACAGGAAAAAGAAATTTTATTTAAAGCAAGTAAAGATTAAAAAGCATTTTGAAATTATTAAAGTTTGTCCTTTTCGTAACATCATTATTGGTTTCCATTTCATTGGTGTTGGGAAATCTCTCGCCTTATGTTTCTCCTCAAGATTTTTGGCCTTTAGCTTTTTTTGGGTTGGCCTTTCCTTTTGTATTTATCATCAATTTTATTTTTCTGCTTTATTGGGTCATCCTAAAACACAAAAAAAATATTGCATTGCCACTTATTGCCTTTCTTTTATCTTTGATCAATATTCCTTCATTTATTCAAATCAATGCAAAAGATACTGCTGAAAACCCAAGCCTAAGAAAATTAAATGTTGTTAGTTTTAACACACATTATATGGGTGCTTATGATTATAATGGAGGCGATTCTGGCTATTTCTTTAAGATTTTAGATAAAATCAATCCAGACGTTATTTGCCTCCAAGAATTTGCTAATTTAGGTGGCAATTACGAAAAGCCAATGTTTAAAAGATTTTTTGAACAATACAAAAATTTTGCCAATGTAAATGCTGATGCTTTGAGTAATACATTTCCTACAGGTTTTGGCGTTTGTGTTTTTTCAAAATATCCCGTTATTAATAAGGGTTTCCTTGAATTAGAAAACCAAAACAGCAACCTTACTGTCTTTGCAGATATCCTATTCGGAAATGACACTATTCGGATAATCAATACCCATTTAAAATCGATTGTTTTTGATAAAGAAGATTATAAAACCTTTGAAGAAATTAAGGAAGTAGAAGACGGTCCAGATTCATATAAAGTTAGGAGAATAATTTCCAAACTAAAATACGCCTTTCAATATAGAGCCAAACAGGCAGATAAAATTAGAGAACGCCTATTGGTTTCACCTCATAAAGTTGTGTTATGTGGCGATTTCAATGATTCACCAACTAGCTTCTCTTATCATACCATTCGAGGAAAAATGAAAGATGCCTTTAATCAATCTGGCAGAGGAATGAGTAGAACTTACATTGGAAAAATGCCTTCCTTTAGAATTGATTATATTTTACACAACCCAAGTTGGAATAGCTATAATTACAAAACCAACACACTTAATTTTAGCGATCATAAAATGATCAGCTGTACAATTGAAATTCCGTAATTATTTACCCTGAACTGGCGCTGCCGTTGAAGTGAACTTTCTAATATTATAAGTGAAGGTTAGCATAAAATACCTATTCAATACATTAGACCTGGTGTCTTCAATATAAGTTTCTGTAACAGTTCTACTGATACTATTATTTTGGTTCAAAATGTCAAAAACAGATAGTTTAACCTCTGCCAATTTATTCATAAATTTATAGGCAAATGCTGCATTAAATAACAAGAAATCTGAGTTAAAGCTACTACCTAATCCTTGGTAATTTGTATAGCTAATATCGGCATTCAACACAATTGATTTTAATGGCATAACATTCACTTTAAAATTACTTGTATTGATGAAATAGTTATTGCTTTCGGTTACCAATAAAGAGTTTTTCACCAGATTAATATTGGTATTATGACTAAGAGTAAAGTCAACTTGTTCACTAATATTACTGCCCAAAACCAAACCTCCAGTAATATTAAAAGTATTGGCGTAATTGACCAATTGATTCACCCTACCTGGCACTTTTGTGAAATTTAAGCCGAGGTTTAAGTTCAAATTGCTTTTAGCCTTTTTTAATGGAATGCCATAGGTTGCAAAACTTCTTGCATTAACATTTCCGTTTAAATTAACTGGCTGCGAAAGTTGTGCGCCCCTTCCTATAATCACCCCACTCGACAAAGTGGAGTCTTTGGTGGCTGTATATAGGCTATTGGCAATATAATCACTTGTAAAACTTACCATGCCAAACACAAAAAAACTTTGAGAATTATGCGCATTGTTTGCCCCATATCTGGTAACAAGCGTATTGGAATATTCCTGCCTTAAATTTGGATTTCCAGTAGAAATTAATAAAGGGTTACTGTTATCAAAAACATTCTGCAATTGTGTAACATTGGGTGTATTGGTATTGGTTCTATAAACCAATCTCAAAGTTTTACTATTGGTAAATTTATATTGGTAGGTAATGATGGGCAATAGGTTTTTATAAGGCTTTTCAAACTCTCTGTTTGTAGGATACGATTGAATGCTCGCAATAGTAAGGTATTGGGCCGTTACACCGGCGGTTAAATTATGATTATCTTTATTATAATTTAAACTAACATTTGCCTTATGGGTAGTAATGGTATTGTCGAATGTATTACTTAATAAAGTATCAATTTGATTGTACGACTCGCTAACAGAATCATATCTATTTGTTAATTTATCAGAATAATTTAATGCCAAAGATGGATTATAACTAAATTGCAATTGGGCGTATTTAGAAACCTGTTCGGTGTAGGTTAAATTGGCCGAATAATTAGTTGCATTAGTTGTAGCATTGCTATTTTGTTTAATGCTTCGCTTATTCAAAACAAAATTTGTATCAATATTATAAATATCAGAATATTGATCAGTAACAGTATTCTTTCTATTGATATCATTACCTAAATTAAGACTAATGGTTCTGCCCACTTTTATAAATTTGTGCCTAAATAAAATATTATTACTGATATTGTATCCAGTATTATTAGGTGTTTTACTAGTTGATGTTTTATTTAAAGTAGTGTCATTTTGAGAGTTGGCCGCATATTGGTTACTCTCACTGTTGTTGTTTTGAAAGCTAATTCTAGGTGTATAAATGATAGCGTTAAATGAATCAAAGGTGTGCTCTAATCTTAGGTTGAACCTATGATTGAAATTGTTGGTTTCGCTACCAGTGCTGTCTTTATATAACTGACTTACCTCTGGGTTTATTAAATAATTTCTGTTTACTACTTTATTCGTAAGCGTTGAACTATTATTAAAAAAATAGCTGCCACTTACAATGGTTTTTGCGCCCCATTTATCTGAATAATTTATTCCAATTGAATTAGTAGTGCTAATACCACTTTGTTGACCTACAAAAAAGTTGCTCATATCGCCCATTCCTCCACCTCCACCGCCATAAGACCTACCTCCAGAACCTCCACCGCCCATTGGCATGCGTGAGGAGGAAGCGCCTCCACCAAACATATCTTGCATAGAGAAATTCTGTTGATTGATATTGTTCGTCAATCCTAAAATGGTAATCCTTTGGTTGCCTTTAAACAAATTAAGGTTCATTCCTGCCTGATACCTGTCGTCTGTCCCATAACCAGCATACACTTTTCCAAACTTGCCGTTATTCCTACCAGATTTGGTGGTAATGTTCATGGTTTTATCGGTATTACCATCATTAAAACCAGTAAATTGAGCTTGATCGCCAAGCCTATTAAAAATTTGCACCTTATCTACCACTTCAGCTGGCAAGTTTTTTAAAGCCATTTGAGCATCGTCTCCAAAAAATTCTTTACCATCCAATAAAATCTTTTTTACCTCTTCACCTTGCGCTTTAACCGTTCCATTTTCAATGGTAACTCCAGGCATTTTTTTCACTAAATCTTCTGCGGTGGCATCGGGATTTACTTTAAATGCACTTGCATTGATACTGGTTGTATCTCCTTTTTGCTCTACCCTAATTTGAGTGCTTTCTATTTTTAATTCACTTAAGCTATTTGTGCTTTTATCCATAAATACGGCACCAATATATTTATCTGAAGTAATTACCACTCTTTGATTTTTAACAATCATCCCTATAGATGAAAAATTAACCTCATAAGTGTCAGGTAATAGATTACTTATTTGGAACAAACCCCTTTCATTGCTTGCTGAGCCAGAGATTATTTTCCCATTCTTTTTTATGGCTACACTTACCCCAGCTAAGGGTTGCATGGTTTCCTTTTCAAAAATTTTACCACTTAACTGATAAGTTTGGGCTGATCCAAAACTTGGAATAATTATAAAAAGGACCGCTATAAAGCGTAAAAAAATAGTAGCTTTCATTTTTGATATAAGCGGCAAAGGTGCAATTTGTTTTGATGATTTTTACCTTAAAAGGTTTAATGGTAGAATTGTCATAAAAAATTCCATGTTTTTTAATTCAAGATTTTGCTTAAGTTTGCCTTGTCTTTAGGGGTGCCTATCTTATCAAAAATAAGAGAAGCTGAGATCAAACCCTCGGAACCTGAACAGGATAATGCCTGCGAAGGAAAAAGAAAGCCACGAATTTCAATTGAAATTTATCAATTGTCTTGGCGTATTTTTTTGAGCTAGTCTCTCTCTGGGTTTTTATTAACAACCAATAAGTTTCCTCTGCTTATTGAAAAAACCAGAAAAAAATGAAAAATCTTATTGTATTCTTTAGCCTAATTTTATTAAGCTCAGTATCCATTTTTGCTCAAATCGACAGCAATGAAATAAAAAACGTATTGCAAGAGGCTGTGGTTTCTGGCTTGCAAGCCAATGAAAAAACTCCTATCAGCTTCTCCTCCCTCAACCAAAAAAGAATCAGTAAATTATATTATGGCGCTGATATTCCTACGCTCCTTTTGGCAACCCCTTCCATCAATATGTACAGTGATAATGGAACAGGTATAGGTTATAGTTATTTTAGGTTGCGCGGCATGGACCAAACTCGCATCAATACAACTGTTAATGGTATCCCTATAAATGACCCAGAGAACCAAGGTGTTTACTTCAACAATTTTGCAGATTTGGCTAGCAGTGCCCAACAAATACAGGTTCAAAGGGGCATTGGAACATCTACCAACGGAACTTCAGCTTTTGGTGGAAGTGTTAATATAACTACAAAAAATCTCACAGAAAAAGCAAGCACAAACATCAACATTGGCACCGGTTCTTTTGGTTCAAGCCGCTTTACTGCCGAATTACAAACTGGCCTTATTGAAAATCATTGGATGGTTTACGCAAGATTAGGACAGGTAAAAACTGATGGTTACAGACAAAACTCTGGTTCTGAATCAAAATCTTATCACTTCAGCCTGGGACATTTGGGCAAAAAATCTATGCTTAAATTCAATTTCTTTGGTGGCAATTCAAATAGCATGCTAGCATATACTGGAGTTGATAAAACAACTTTCGAAAACAATCCAAAAACCAACAATTTTACCAATGGCGAAACAGATGCTTTTAAACAATACTTTAATCAAGTGCAATACAGCTATAACCTTGGAAAAGGTCAAACCATTAGCGCCTCTGTTTATTTTGTAAAAGGCAGCGCCCCAAAATTTCAATATTTAGCAGAAGGTTGGTATACATTTAATTCTTTAAACATGCAGGCTAGCCCATACTTATTAAGTGGCTCATCCGACACCCTTTACCCTGGAAATGTTATGACCTCTTACCGCCTAAACCAACAGTATCTTGGTGGTTTTATAACCTATCAATTACAAAAAGGCAAAGTGAATTTCATCACTGGATTACATGCAAACACATTTAAATCGGATCATTTTATGGAGGTAAATTGGGCAAATACTATCCCTAATGGCATCAAACAAAATCACCAAGTATATTTTAATACTGGCTATAAAAAAGAACTGAGTGGGTTTGCAAAATTTAACTATTGCATCAATGAAAAAACATCCCTTTTTGCAGATTTACAAATAAGAACAGTGAGCTTTAAATACAAATCTAAAGAAACGCAATACCGCCCTAATGATGGTAAAGTGGAGGATATGTATTGGACTTTTTTTAATCCAAAAATTGGATCAAGAATTGCATTGAACAATTTGTTTGCCTTATATGCAATGGCTGGGTATAGCCAGCGTGAACCAACAAGATTTGACTATTTACAAGACGATTTTGCGCCAAGAGATATTAAACAAAATGAGATTAACCCAGAACAAGTTATAGACTTAGAGGTAGGTACAGAATTTAATGGCAGCGTTAAAGGAAAGATGAATCTTTTTGCCATGGAATTTCAAAACCAAATTGTTAGTACCGGGGCACTCAATAACTTTGGTTATCCGATTACAGGCAATGTGGGTAAAAGCAGTAGAAGAGGAATTGAGGCAGATTTACATGGAAAAATTGCTTCACATTTTGGATTTTGGATAAGCTCCTCATTGAGCAAAAATACCATAAAAGAACTCAATCAAACCTATTATAATATCGATCAAAATAGTGATCTCACCATTAGCTTTTCAAATACAAATTTAGCTTTAAGTCCTAATCAAATTCATTACTTAGGCTTAGAAAGTGATTGGTTCAAAGGACATTTATTAGTTGAGGCTAATTTTAGGTATGTGAGCATGCAATATTTAGATAATACTCAAAACAAAGACCTTTCAATTCCTTCCTTTCAAACTATTGATCTTCAATTTGGGTTTGAACCAAAAGAGTATAGTAAATTGGGCCTCCCTAGAATTAGTTTGAGAATAAATAATTTAGCTAATACTAAATACGCGCCTTCGGGCAGCATTGGTGGGTTTAATAGTATCAACAACAATGGCCTCATAGGTCAAAACGCTCTGGTATTTCCTGCGGCTAATAGAAATATTTTCTGCACCCTCAATTGGGTTTTTTAATTTTTAAAAAGTGAAGTCGGATTGGGATGATAAAACAATAGAACTCTTCTGCAAAAGCAAGTATTAAGCGTTTGTTATTTTTGCATTTTATCTACGATTCAAGCTACAGTTAACAGAATGGCTAATGCGACATTTATTTTTATCGCTAGAATTTTTGCATAAAGCTTGGTGTAAAACAGATTCAAATGGCAAAAGGGTTCAGAAAATTTATAGTATGTTAAGAAATAATCACAAATAGATTTCGCAAATCCCTTTTTCAAATTAAATTTGCATAATTTATACCTATGCCTAACGTAGGGTGGTATAATTTGTAAAAAAAATTATCTAAATAAAATGCCAAAAGATAGCAGTATTCGTTCAGTCCTACTTATAGGTAGTGGTCCAATCATCATTGGTCAAGCATGTGAATTTGATTATAGTGGAAGCCAAGCCGCTCGATCACTCAAAGAAGAGGGAATCAAAGTTATTCTTATCAATAGCAACCCTGCCACCATCATGACCGACCCCGTTACGGCAGATCATGTGTATTTGCTCCCGCTCAATCCTGCTTCTATTGAACAAATATTAACTGAGCACCAAATAGATGCGGTATTGCCTACTATGGGTGGTCAAACGGCGCTGAACCTAGCCATTGAATGTGATGAGATGGGCCTATGGATAAAATACAATGTGCGCATGATTGGCGTTGACATTGATGCCATAGAAACAACAGAAAATAGGGAGAAATTCCGCCAAAAAATGATTGATATTGGTGTGCCAGTTGCAGATTCTAATGTGGCAAATTCATTCTTGGAAGGCAAAGAGATCGCCCAAAGAATAGGGTTCCCATTGGTAATTAGGCCTTCTTATACTTTAGGTGGATCGGGTGGAGGTTTTGTTTGGGTAAAGGAAGAATTAGATGCAGCATTGCAACGCGGATTATCTGCTTCGCCTACACATGAAGTATTGGTTGAAAAAGCAGTATTTGGCTGGAAAGAATATGAACTAGAGTTGTTGCGTGATCAAAATGATAGTGTAGCCATCATTTGTACCATCGAAAATTTCGATCCAATGGGCATTCATACAGGAGATTCAATAACAGTAGCTCCTGCTATGACCTTAAGTGATACTGTTTTTCAAAGAATGCGTACCATGGCCATCCACATGATGCGATCAATAGGAAATTTTGCCGGAGGTTGTAACGTTCAATTTGCCGTGAACCCAGAAGATGAGGCAATTATTTCTGTTGAAATTAACCCTAGGGTTTCTAGGTCATCGGCACTCGCAAGTAAAGCTACTGGTTACCCTATTGCTAAAATTGCAGCTAAACTGGCAATTGGCTATCATTTAGATGAATTGAAAAATCCTGTTACCAAAACTACTTCAGCATACTTTGAACCAGCCATTGATTATGTGATTGTAAAAATACCTCGCTGGAATTTTGATAAATTCAAAGGCGCAAATAAAACATTAGGCCTACAAATGAAATCGGTAGGCGAGGTAATGGGTATTGGAAGAACCTTTATTGAGGCCTTACAAAAAGCCACACAAAGCCTAGAAATCAAACGCAACGGTTTGGGTTCAGACGGCTACCAAGAGCGCAACTTGGAAAATATTGTAGATAAATTGAAGAACGCAAGTTGGGACAGGATTTTTGCTGTGAAAGATGCATTGAGCTTAGGAATGCCCATATCTTCTGTCGAAAAAATCACTCGAATAGACCGTTGGTTTTTAACACAGATAAACGATATGGTGCGCTTAGAAAGTGATGCCAAACGTTTTAACTTAGCTACCCTGCCAAAAGAGTTAATGGTTGAGCTCAAACAAAAAGGTTACAGCGATATTCAAATTGCCTACCTACTTGGTGGAGATACCACAGAAGATGAGGTATGGGATTTAAGAAAATCAATGGGCATAAACCGCATTTATAAAATGGTTGATACTTGCGCAGCCGAATTTCCTTCACCAACAAACTATTTCTATTCAAGCTTTGATGGCGAAAACGAAAGCATCGTTAGTGATAAAAAGAAAGTAATTGTTTTAGGATCTGGTCCGAACCGAATTGGACAAGGAATAGAGTTTGACTATAGCTGCGTGCATGGTCTTTTGGCCGCAAAAGAATCTGGTTTTGAAGCCATCATGATCAATTGTAACCCCGAAACGGTAAGTACAGACTTTGACATGGCAGATAAACTATACTTTGAGCCTGTTTTTTGGGAAGCCTTGAGAGAAATAGTTGAGCTTGAAAAACCAGAGGGCGTAATTGTGCAACTTGGTGGTCAAACGGCCTTAAAACTTGCAAGGAAACTAGAGGCAATGGGCGTTAAAATAATTGGTACCAGTTTTGCCAATATGGACATATCTGAAGACAGGGGTTCATTCTCCGATTTGTTAAAAGAATTAGATATCCCATACCCAGATTATGGCGTAGCAGAAGATGCAGATGAAGCTGTGGCGGTTGCCAATAAAATTGGGTATCCTGTATTGGTGAGGCCAAGTTACGTATTAGGTGGGCAAGGAATGAAAATTGTAATCAATGATGAAGATTTAGAGCAAGCGGTAATTTCATTATTGGGTGATTTGCCAGGCAATAGGGTTTTAATTGATCACTTTTTAGACAGGGCAGAAGAAGCGGAAATAGATTTGATTTGTGATGGACAAGATGCAAATGTAATTGGCATGATGGAACACATAGAGCCAGCAGGTATACATAGTGGTGATAGCTATGCCGTTTTGCCACCATTTAGCTTGAGCCAACATGTGCAAGATACCATGGAAAAATATGCCCGCAACCTTGCCATTAAAATGAATATTGTTGGATTGTTGAACATCCAATTTGCCATTAAAAACGAAAAGGTATACGTTATTGAAGCCAATCCTAGAGCTAGCAGAACCGTGCCATTCATAGCTAAGGCATACCAAATTCCATACATTAATATTGCAACCAAAATAATGCTTGGTGCTAATCAGCTACAAGACTTTAAATTTGAAAGAAAGTTGGTTGGTTATGCTATCAAAGAACCAGTATTTTCATATGAGAAATTTCCTGAGGTAAAGAAAGAGCTAGGACCTGAAATGAAATCAACTGGAGAGGCAATTCGTTTTATAAAAGACTTACAAGACCCTTATTTTAGGCATCTATATAAGGAGAAAAGTATGTACTTGAGTAAATAACAATGGGATAAAAAATATAATTGCTTTTATTCGAACAAGTTTTCTGGCTCTGGCACTTTAAAAACGAGTTTATTGGTTCCTATAAAGTTCAAAAAAATGTTAATGAAAATGGCCAATAAGTTTGAAACCAAAGGGCCGTTTTGTATCAGAAAAAGAGACAACAGCGTTAAATCCAAATTCTGAGCTAAGGCAGCAAACCACTCATTTGGATGCAACCAGTGATCAAAAAGAAAGTTAAGAATTAAGAAAATAATTAAGGTTACACCATAAACTAAAATATACTTTAATAGGTATTTCTCATCTTCTTCGGTATGTTCTATATAGGTCCAAAATTTATTTAAAGTAAATCCAACAAAGAAGCCCATTACATAACCTATTGCTTTGGAAAGTAGGTTAAAGGCCGGGTATTGCAATGATATTAGCCAAAACACACCAAGACTAACGCATGCGCTGGTTGCCCCAACAATTCCAAATTTTAAGAATTTCTTGGCTGTAGGAAATTGCTTTATCCATTTTCGAAAATGTTGAATTGGCTTTAAAAACATATCAGGTCAAAAATAATTAAATACTTATTTAAACTGAGACCATTTAAAAAATAAATAAAAATTAAAGTAAACCGCTGTCAGAAAAGCTAAAATACTGGTTATTCCCAATAATTAGATGATCAGTTACAGCTATATCTAACAAACGCCCTGCTTCTTTGAGTTTACTTGTGATTTCTCGATCTTGTAAACTGGGATTTAAATTCCCAGAGGGATGATTGTGACATAAGATAATACTGCTTGCAACATGATCTAATGCCACTTTAAAAATAATTTTTGGATCAACCACAGTACCAGCAACTCCGCCAATACTAATTCGCTTTTGGGCTATCACCAAATTATTTCTATTGAGTAACAAAACCCAAAACTCTTCATGACGATAATCTTCCATTAGTGGCTCAAAGTATAAAAAAGCATCGCGGCTTGAAACAATTTTGACCGTTTTCCGGGCTTCTTCTTCCCTCCTTCTTTTTCCTAATTCTAGCGCCGCACATAGGGTTATTGCCTTTGCTTCGCCAATTCCTTTGATAGCAGTTAAATCAGAAATTGTCATTCTACTCAAATCTATCACACTTTGATTGGCTAGCTGCAAAATTTCTTGTCCTAACTGCAAGGCAGAGGCATTTTTATTACCACTTCCAATCAAAATTGCCAAAAGCTCAGCATGGGTTAAGGCTCTTGCACCGCTGAGTAGTAATTTCTCTCTTGGTCGTTCGTCTTCGGCCAATTGTTTTATTCCAAAAAAGGGGGATTTTACTTGTTCCATGCCCAAAGGTAGGCATCTGTAAAAGTAATGCCAAAAACTGCCACAACTTAAATCCTATAAATCAGATGATTATTAACAATTATGCCCTAACCATTTACCAAAAATATATACGAAAAAAGCCCCCGAAATTCGGAGGCTTCTTCTATAATTTTACTCGTTAATTATTTCTTTTTGCTTTTAGTAACTACTTTCTTAGCCGCTTTTGGCGCAGCTTTTTTAACTGCAGCAACTACTGTTCCAACTTTATTAACCACTTTGGCCAATTTAGATTTTTGATTAGCCGCCTTATTCTTGTGAATAATGCTACGTTTAGCCAATTTATCCAACATAGAACTCACTTCCACTAACAAAGCTGCTGCTTCACTTTTTACAGTTGATTCACGCAGGCGTTTTGCCAATGTACGAGTTGTTTTTGCTTGGTAACGATTACGTAAACGCTTAGTTGCGTTGTTTCTAATTCTTTTCTTTGCTGAGCTATGATTTGCCATGTTCTAAATACTTATCTTTTTAATTTCCCCTATGATGCACTTAAAAGGGAGGGCAAATATAGGCATTTGTGTATAAAATCAAAAGTTCAATGAAAAATTATCCTCAAACCGAGAAGCTTTCACCGCAACTACATGTACGTGAGGCGTTTGGATTGTTGAAAGTAAATCCCTTTCCATTCAAGCCATCTGTAAAATCCAATTCTGTACCAAAAAGATAAAGCACTGACCGCTTATCGGTTACTACTTTAACCCCATTCTGGTCAAAAATTTCATCGCCAGTTTTGGCTTCATTATCAAAATCAAGCTTGTAAGATAAGCCTGAACACCCTCCACTATCAACGCCTACTCTTAAAAAATAGGAAGCATCGTAGTGGTTTTCATCTATAAGTTGCGCTATGCGCGTTTTTGCTTTTTCGCTAACAGTTATCATATACAAGTATATTTAGGATACAAAATTAAGTTATATTTTTAATAGCAATGCAAGTGCCTAAATAGTTTTTGAGTAAATTTGACACATAAAAGAGAAATAATCATGTCAGATATTACAACTATTGCCATTGCAGGAGCAGGAACTATGGGGAGTGGTATTGCTCAAGTTACTGCCACAGCGGGCTTTTCAACCATTCTTTTTGATATAAGCCCTGTCATGCTGCAAAAGGCAGAATTAGTTATAAAAAAATCATTACAGTTTTTGGTTGAAAAGCAAAAAATTACACTAACCCAGAGTGTTGCTATACAAGAAAAGATTAAATATACTTCAGAGATAAACCACCTAGTGGCAGATTTAATTATTGAAGCCGTAGTGGAGCGTTTAGATGTAAAAGACCAGTTTTTTCAATCAGTTGCAGCTATCAATAAAGAAACTTGCATTTTAGCAACCAATACTTCCTCTATCCCTGTAACACAAATTGCAGCAAAGATAAATTATCCAGAAAGAGTGGTAGGTATTCATTTCTTTAATCCAGCGCCAATTATGAAATTGGTAGAAATTATCAGTGGGGTTCAAACAAGTAATGAGGTTGCCCAAACTTGTAAGTTATTCATTGAAAGTATGGGCAAAACATGTG
This sequence comes from Bacteroidota bacterium, assembly GCA_947485745.1. Classification (GTDB taxonomy): domain Bacteria; phylum Bacteroidota; class Bacteroidia; order UKL13-3; family UKL13-3; genus B1. Next base: position 49,988 of record CANKQY010000002.1, on the reverse strand, counting down.
TTATGGCTAAAGATGCTCCTGGTTTTATTGTTAACAGAGTGGCCAGGCACTTTTATGTAGAGGGTTTGAAAATACTTGAAGAAAATGTTTGCAGCTTTGAAGATATAGATGCATTAATGGAAAGTAGTGGTTTTAAAATGGGCCCATTTAGGTTAATGGATTTAATTGGTGTGGATACTAACTTCGCCGTAACTAGCAGTGTTTATGCGCTTTTTCATCAGGACAGCAAATTTAGACCAAGCAGAATTCAACAACAAAAAGTAGATGCTGGTTACCATGGCAGAAAAACAGGTCGCGGATTTTATGCATATTGATCCAAAAATATTAGGCATAAGACTTGCCACCGAAGCTGATATTCCAGCCATTACAGAAATCTACAACGAAGCTGTTTTAAATGGAGTAGCCACATTTGATACCGAAACAAAGAGTATAGAAAACCGCATGGATTGGTTCAAACAGCGCCAAAAACAACACCCAGTATTGGTGGCATGTGTGGGTGATAAAGTTGCAGCTTGGGCAAGTTTGAATAAATGGAGCGACAGGGCAGCTTATGACGGAACAGCGGAGGTTTCAATTTATGTTCATATAGATTACAAAGGCCAAGGTATAGGTAGTTTATTGTTTGCCGAATTGGTAAATCAAGGAGAAAAACTTGGCTTGCATTATTTGTTATCACGCATTTCTCAAGGCAATGATTTAAGCATAAGATTGCATCAACGAAACGGATTTGCAATTGTAGGCGTTATGCATGAAGTAGGGCAAAAATTTGGGTCTTATATTGATGTAACACTCATGGAAAAAGTTATTAAAAACAATTAGGTTCGAACCAAAAATAATGAAAAAAAATAATACGCTAATTGCAACATTGTTATTCCTTTTTTGCTTTACTAATTGTAAAAAAGATGCCAAAAATGTGTCGAACCAAGATTTTTTTCTAGCAGTTAATGTTGACTTCTATATCAATCTTGATTTGCCACTTAATGCAGATTTAAATTTCCCAAATGGTTATGCTTATCAAGCAGGATATGGTTATAGAAACAGAGGAGTAATTGTATACAATACTGGTTTTTCTGGCCCAGACCAATATGTTGCTTTTGATAGGTCATGTCCATACAAAGTGGATAGTTCATGCAGTATAGTGAGCGTTGATAGTTCAACCTTGTATTATCGTTGTGGGCAATTTACTGGAAGTGGAGGTAAATTTACACCTTGTTGCAATTCGAGATTTCTTGCAGGAAATGGAAGTCAGGTATCTGGGCCCGCAGATAGGGGCTTGAAACAATATTATGTAAGTGTATTTGGAAGGCAATTGAGAGTCACAAATACACCGCAATAAAAAGTGGCCATTCAGCCCCTTTTACCCCCTCCCCTAAAAAATCTATTTCTTTTTCCTCACTTCGTAGTTTAAGCTTTTATTGCACTTTTGCATCACTTTCATATCCTCTTTGCTCATGGTTTCTGCCCTTTGTATGCTTTGGGCATAGTTTTGATTGATAGAATCTTGGCGTTGAAGTTCGTAACTTCCGGGTAATTTCATTCTTTTCTCCTTTAAATAAATCTCATTTTCACCTACAATCTTTCTAGCTTTATCATACTCTCCTTTGTCAACGGCTTTCATGGCCTCATCCATTTTTTCATTAGACTCGAATAAGGCAATTTGTTGCAAAACAAATTTGTTGTAATCCTGCTCTCTTTCTATCTCCAAATTAGTGCCCTTTATTTCTGAGGACAAAACAGAGGCAATAGCTGGTACCGATTCCATGGTGGCATCATCGTATTTTAAATGTGCTTTAATTTCAAATGTTTTATTAGAATTTGGCGGCACATTATATTTTATCAAAACCGCCTTAGTTTCTTCTGAAAACAAGTCTTTAAAATTAATTTCAATCTGATGGTTTGAATAGGTAAATGGATAGCCATAAACCTTATCAAGGTTTGCTCCCAAAGGCAAATCAATCATTAATTTGGTGTTTTGGGCTACAACACTCAATAAGCCTTTCATTTCTTTTTGAAAGATTCCTGGAATTTTATCGGGCGAGGCTATAAAATAATAATTACCACTGCCAAATTCTGCAAGATTTTGTAGTAGGTCTTCATTAAAATCATTTCCTACACCAAAGGTTGAGAGACTAATTGATTCATCTTTTAATCTGCTCGCAACAATTGCCTCCAATCGATTAGGTTCGGTTATTCCCTGATTAGCCAAGCCATCTGTTAAAAGTAAAACACGGTTCATAAAACCAGGCTTGAAGGTACTCTTTACTTCTTTAAAACCATCTATCATACCACCACTTAAATTGGTGCTTCCGTCAGATTCTATCGTGCTTATCAGCCTTTTAACTTGTTGCTTATTAATTATTTTACTCGAAGGATAAAGAACTTTTACCTCTGTATCATAAATCACAATTGATAAATAATCTTCAGGACTTAAATTATCTACCACAAACGATGCTGCCTTTTTAACATAGGCTATTTTGTCGCCTTCCATTGACCCACTTCTGTCTATCACCAATGAAATATTTAAGGGGGTTCTTTTTTTATTTGGGTCGGGCAGATACTGACCTGCCTTTAATTCTGCATAAAAATATCCAATTTGTTTACTTGAACTATTTTTAATAAAATAATTGTTATCGGATGCTACTGAGAATCGAATCAACTTAGTTTCCGAATGTGAAACCTTGGAATTGGTATCTTCAACTATACTTTGGGTTAAAGTTGGTGAAATAGTTGCTACTTGAAGATTTTTATCTTGGGCAGGTTGAGCCATATTTTGGCTTAAAAATGAAGAGCCAAAATAAACCAATAGACCAGTTGTAAGGGTGAGCAATAATGCGCTTAAAAATGATTTGAAGGTTTTCATAATTTAGATATTATACAAAAAACGCAACAAAGTTGGCATTATTGCCTTATCTAAATTTCAAGCGTTTAATTTAACCAAATTAGGAGATATGCCTCCCCTTTTAAATTCCTATTTCTCCTTTTCCAGGCAGCTCATTGTAATGGCGCCAAAATAATCATGATCAAGCTCAACACAAGAGAGTGTTTTAAAGCTAATTACTTATACACCATGAGGGTTAAAGCCAGTCATAACATGCTTAATGGCACCATCCTTCCCCGTAGCATCCAATGCCTGCAAAACAATCAACACACTGTGTTTATTTTCTGCATATCCTTCTTAATTGCCATAATTGTGTTGTCAAGAGCTACTTACCATAGTTCCAAATTCCATTTCACCTGCATCATCCATTGCTTTGAGTTTCATGATTTGATCCAAGGCATCTGGCACCACGTCGCTACAGATAGTAATAAAACTATATTTGGCTGCATTTTTAATCGCATAATCAATCGCTTCTGTTTCTTTTCTAAAAATGCTCACCTTTTTATTTGGATCAACTTGAAAAATCCCTTTCATCATGAGATCAATAATTTCTTGCTCAGTTCTGCCCCTCAAATTTTTATCCTGCCTTATAATTATTTCCTCAAACATCTGTGCCGCCAGCGTTCCAAGGGCAATGGTGTCTTCATCTCTTCTATCACCAACTCCTGCAATAATTCCAACATGTTTGGCTTCAATTTTACTCAACATATCTGCTATTGCTTCAAAACCTGAAGCGTTATGGGCATAATCAACCATTACTTCAAAATTTCTGAACCTAAAAATATTCATCCGCCCCGGCGTTTGCGCTGGCCCCGGTATAAAGGTATGCAAAGCAGTGCGCATATCTTCAATTTTGAAATTCCTGATAAAACCAGCTAATAAGGTTGGCAAAACATTTTGAATATTATAGCTTGCTCTGCCGCCAAAAGTTAGCGGAATATTTGCTGCCTTTTCTACCCTAATTTTCCAAGTACCTTTACAAATAGTTACAAATCCACTCTCATAAATAGCTGCTAATCCACCTGCCTTCATGTGCTCTTGCACCAATGGATTGTTTTCATTCATGGTAAAATAAGCAACCTTACATGTTAAATCTTTGGACATGCCAGCACTCCATTTGTTATCTGCATTTAAAATGGCATAACCATTAGGCAATACGCTATTTGGAACCACTGCCTTAACTCTTGCCAATTGATCAATGGTATCGATATCTTGTAAGCCTAAATGATCTTCGCTGATATTTGTTACAATGGCCATATCACAGTTGTGGAAGCCTAATCCAGAGCGCAATATTCCACCCCTTGCACATTCTAAAATAGCAAAATCTACAGTTGGATCTTTTAATACAAACTCAGCACTTACAGGACCCGTGCAATCTCCGCGCATCATCATTTGATTTTGAATGTAAACGCCATCTGTTGTGGTATAACCAACTTTGTAACCCATAGTTTTAACCATGTGTGCCATTAACCTTGTTGTAGTGGTTTTTCCATTTGTACCAGTTACAGCAATTATAGGAATACGGGCCGAACTGCCTGTAGGGTAAAGCATATCAATTACTGGTTCTGCTACATTTCTAGGTAAACCTTCGGCAGGATCAATATGCATTCTGAAACCTGGTGCAGCATTTACTTCAAGTATAGCGCCACCATTATTTTGTATTGGCTCACTTAAGCTCTCGGCCATAATATCTACACCACAAATATCTAAACCAATGATGCGGGCAATTCGCTCGCACATAAATACATTATCGGGATGCACAAAATCTGTAATATCAGTTGCTGTTCCTCCAGTGCTCAAATTAGCAGTAGGTTTCAGCCATTGTTCTTCCCCTTTTGGCAAAACAGAATCTAGGGTTAGGCCTTTTTGAGTTAACATATCTAATGTAAAGCCATCCACCTTAATACTGGTGAGTGTTTTTTCATGTCCAAATCCTCTGCGAGGGTCAAGGTTTGTTATGTCTATTAATTCCTGAATAGTATGTTTGCCATCTCCCATAACTGCTGCTGGTTTGCGAATAGCAGCTGCCACAAATTTGTAATTGATTACCAAAACGCGGTGATCCAAACCCGTAATGTACTTTTCTACAATGACACCTCTACCATACTTTTTGGCTGCTTCTAATCCTTTTAATGCATCGTCCCAATTGGTAATATTGGTTGTGGCACCTTTGCCATGATTGCCATCTATAGGTTTGGTAACGATAGGATATTTAACACTTTCGATAGCAGATTCAAGATCCTCTTCTGTGTATACAATTCTACCTTTGGGCACAGGGATTTGTGCTGCCTCTAATAAGTTTTTGGTTTCTTCTTTGTCGCAGGCAATATCAACAGCAATGCTGCCAGTAGTGCTCGCAATTGTTGCTCTAACGCGTTTTTGGTTCACACCGTAACCCAATTGCACTAAGGAACTGCGGTTTAAACGAATATATGGAATTCCTCTCGACACTGCTTCATCCACAATGCTACCAGTGCTCGGACCAAGGCGTTCGTCTTCCCTAATTTCTCTTAAATTTTGAATATCTTCAGACAAATCATAAGGGGCCCCATTTATTAACGCTTCAGTTATTTTTACAGCTGCTTTGGCTGTATAAATACCTGCCTTTTCTTCCATATAACTAAATACCACATTATAAACTCCATGCTTACCAGTACTTCGAGTTCTGCCATAACCGCATTCCATGCCTGCAAGGGTTTGGAGCTCTAAGGCGATGTGCTCAATAACATGTCCCATCCAAGTGCCTTCCTCAACCCTGCTAAAAAAACCACCAGCTTGCCCAACAGAACACCTGTGCGAAAACATGGTTGGAAACAAGGCCTCTAAACGCTCTTTAAAACCATCAATTTTATTGGTTGGTCGCTCCTCCATCTCTTCCAAATCTAATCGCATTTGGATTAATTTATGTCGACGTACACTCCAATAGTTGGGGCCACGCATTACTTTTATATCAATTATTTTCATAAGCTCGTTCAGATGGTAATATATGCACAATATACCATTCACTAATTAAAATCAAAACACTCAGGTAAAATAATTGGTTGGCCTGAGTGTTTTATGAATTTGCCGTTCTTTAGAAATCATATTTTTTTATACATTCGTACAGCTACTAATTTTACAATAATCACAGACTAAAAATCAAACTTGCTATTTAACTCTCTGCAATTTCTTCTTTTCTTTATAATAGTTACAATAAGCTATTTTTCAATTTCACATAGATTTAGGTGGATTTTATTATTGGCATCTAGCTGCTTTTTCTATATGTCTTTTATTCCCATTTACCTGCTAATTTTAGGGTTTACTATTGTAATTGACTTTTATTCAGGTATATTATTAGAAGGGTCAAAAGGAAGAGTTAGAAAATCATATTTAATTTTAAGTCTTATAGCCAACATAGGGGTTTTAGCAGTTTTTAAATACTATAACTTTTTGTTTGAAAATATTTCTTCTATTCTATTTTCCTTCAATTTGAATAACCCCTTGCCTGCATTAAAAATCATTTTACCTATAGGGCTATCTTTTCATACATTTCAGGCAATGAGTTACACCATTGAAGTGTATAGAGGTCACCAAAAAGCTGAGAGAAATTTTGGAATCTATGCATTGTATGTGATGTTCTATCCTCAATTAGTTGCTGGTCCTATTGAAAGGCCACAAAATCTGATTCATCAATTTAAAGAAGAACATTTTTTTGATTTTGAACGCTTCAAAAGTGGGTTCACGCAAATGGCTTTTGGGTTATTTAAAAAAGTAGTAATTGCAGACAGGCTTTCGATGGCAGTTGATTATTCATATGCAAACATTAGCACCCAATCTGGTTTATCACTTATAATTGCAACAACCTTCTATGCCTTTCAAATTTATTGCGATTTTTCTGGTTACTCAGACATGGCTATAGGTGCAGCACGAATTATGGGATTTAAGCTAATGGACAATTTTAATATGCCCTATTTTTCAAAATCTGTTTCAGAATTTTGGAAAAGGTGGCATATTTCCTTGTCAACTTGGTTCAAAGATTATTTATATATAAGTATTGGTGGGAACCGAGTAAAAGTACCACGTTGGATTTTCAACATTTTATTGGTATTTACCATAAGCGGTTTATGGCATGGAGCCAATTGGACTTTTATTTTATGGGGGGCAATTCATGGTATGTTTTTAGTTTTTGCAATGCTAAAAAACAGCATAATTGATAAGTTAAAATTATCAGTATTTAAGCATCGGTATTTCCTGATACCTAACATGCTTATAACATTTGCACTTGTATGTTTTGCTTGGGTATTTTTTAGAGCAACATCAATAAGCGATGGGCTTGAAGTAATCAAGAAAATGTTTCAATTTTCAATAACCGATAACATTAGCTTATATTTTTTCCGGTATGAGCTCCTTTTTTGTTTTTTACTCATTGCATTATTGATGATTAAAGAAAGGTTATGGCTGCATATCAATACTCAAAATAACAGTTATTTTTATGTGATCAATTTTATCATACTATTTTCTAGTTATCTATTTGGTGTTTTTAACCAAAAACAATTTATTTACTTCCAATTTTAACATGAGAAAGTTTATTTCGTCTCTGATAATTGCCATTTGTTTAGTTACCTATTATTGCAGTAACAGCGCAAAAATAACTGAAAAATATACAGATTATAGAGAGAAGAGAATGCTCTTAGGTTCTGATAAAATTGGCTTTGGGGGATTATATGGCATGTGTTACCTTACAGATTATCGATACCCTTTTTCTTACGATATAAAAGCAGCCAATGACACGCTAGAAAAAAACATCAATCTTTACCTTTTTTCGGATAGCTATTTATATTATAGGGTTACCTCAAAGCATTTTTGTAATACAAATAAGCTATATAAAATGAAGTGGTTTGAAACCGAAACATTTCTTGCCCAAGAAACACTCGATACCACCAAAAAAAATGTGCTTGTATTTGAGATGACTGAAAGGTATGTGAGAATATTACTTGATAATTTTGATGGTGCAGCAAACATGCTGTCTATTGGCAAAAAAGCTGCCGAAGCGGCTCCCAATAACGAAAATACAAATTCATACAATTTATTGGAGAAGTTACAATCTCCATTAATCAACCCAAATATCAACTCTAATTTGGAATTAAATTTGTTTGATTACAAAATTTTTCGGCCATTAAAAGAACTCAAAGCTAATTTAAATTATTACGTGTTTAATAGATTAAATGATGAAGTTTTTGTTGACACGGCATACAAACAATTGTATTATAAACCCACCGTTTCTGGAGAGCAAAAAATGAATGCATTTTACCCCATTGATTTAGCAGAATTCAACATAATATGTACCACCATCAATAAACTATATGATTTGTATCAATCAAAAGGTTTTGATGAAATATATTTGGCCATCATACCCAACCCAGTTACGGTTGTAAATCCAAATTTAGGTAACTATAATAACCTAATTCCCACCATCAATAAGGTTGATACTTTAAGAATGAAAATAATTGATATTTACAGCATTTTTAAACAACATCCTTCTGCCTATTACGCTAAAAGCGATTCACATTGGAATTCTGATGGACTCCAGCTTTGGCTAGATGAGTTTAACAAAAGATTAAAGGTTATTTCAAAACAAAACTGCACTACTTTGTAATTTTTTTTCTACCAAGAATCATAGCTACAGTTGGCATTCTTTTAAAATGATTTTGCCTGTGAAAGTGCTTTTTTCCAAAAAATGATAACAAAAGTTTGTCAGATAGGCCACGACCATTATATTGCACGCCATATCATATTAATTTAACATTGGAAAAACCAAAAGGAAAGCTCATCTCCATAGGTGGAGCAGAGGATAAAGGAACAGATTTGGAGCAGGGCTTTGTTCAAAGAAACCGACTTAATTTTTTTGAATTGGGAATCCTAAAACGAATAGTAGACGAAGTTGGAGGTACAGAAAAGCGAATTGAAGTAATTACTACAGCATCATCTATTCCAGAAGAAGTGGGTGAAAATTATGTAGATGCGTTTGGTAAAATTGGCTGTAATAACGTTGGTATCATACCCATTCGCAATAGGCAAGATGCGGCACAAGAAGAATATATTAATAGGATCAAAACCTGCAACGGTGTAATGTTCAGTGGAGGCGATCAATTAAGGTTAACCAGCATTTTTGGAGGAACAGAAATTTACCAAATTTTACATGATAGGTTAATGACCGAAGAAAATTTTGTTATTGCAGGTACTAGTGCAGGTGCAATGGCCATGAGCAATACCATGATTTACCATGGAAAAAGTGATTTAGCTCACTTAAAAGGTGAAGTAAAAATTACAACCGGTTTAGCTTTTGTTGCCAATGTAATTATCGACTCACATTTTGACAAGCGCGGGCGTTTTAATCGTTTAGCGCAAGCAGTTGCGAGTAACCCTCAATGCACAGGAATTGGCCTTGGCGAAGATACTGGTGTAGTGATTACGGAAGGAAACCAATTAGAAGTAGTAGGCAGCGGCGCAGTGGTAATTGTAGATGGCAAAGACATTCGTCATTCAAATATTACAGATATTTCTGAAGGTGCGCCCATTTCTATTGAAGGACTAAAAGTAAATATTCTTGTAAAAGGCAATGGTTACCTGCTTAAAGAAAGAAAGTTTCAAGAAGTTGCTTTAGTAGAAGAAGTTCAACAATAACAAAATAACCAATGCATATTTTAAGTGATTCTGATATTGAAATAAGAGAAGAATTCCAATCCTTTATTGCAGAAATTCCGGAACTTCCGGGTTGTTCTGCAAGCGGAATTACAGCGCATGAAGCCATTGAAAATTTAAAGTTTACCTTAACTGAATTAGGTATTAACTATTCTTGATAATTAAATAACTTTTGTTACTTTTGAATTGCTAATCAACTACGCATGATGAAGTTAATACCTATATTCTTCCTCTCCACTTCATTTTGTTTTGCAAGCGGAATAACAGGCTCTTCTGGCAATGAACTGTTATATTTATACCTTATCATTCTCGGCGTTTTAGGTATTTCCTTCGGTTTGAACCTAGCCATTAAGTATGTTTGGCGCAAATACAAAAACTGGAAGTTTCAAAAGCAATACCTAGAGCTGGATGACTTGATTTAGGAATGAAGCCAATTCATTCTTGGCGACCCTGCAAGCCTTTCAAAATTTTGGTCATATTTATTTAAACGATGTATTTTAATGGCTCGCGCTATTTTTTCAACCCAAACCATACCTGCAGAAGAATAATAACCCTTGTTTATTTTCATTAGCCACTCCATATAAGCCATATTTCCTTTCATAGAGGTGTAATATCCTTTTCGCTTTATAATGGTACAAAAGTGGCCAAAAGAGGCCTCATCCGACCTATAGCTTCTATACATTGAATGGTAATTAATACCTTGACTAGGTAGGTGATTTTTGCCTTTAACACCAAAATGATTTTTAAGCATTCTGGTATTCAAACTTGATCCATGGCCGGACTCAATTAATGCAATTCCTAAAATTACGCTTGCTGGAATACCTGTTTGAGCCGACAAACTTTGCGCTAAAGGGGCATATTTAACAATATATGAATTGGCAGATTGGCTACTAGTAAAGGCGTAAAGCGGAGCTATAAAACAGAACAGGGAAATGGTTATCCTTAGTTTTGCATTTTTCCAGTATGGGATAATACTAAGATTGTTGCGATATGTGGTTTCGGTTTGTTTCAATTCTTAAAGAATTAATAGGACCGTTCATACCCACAAAATAAAATGAAAATTAGTTAAGACAATGCACAACCTTTTACATCATGTCTCATAAAGTGTTCAAAATGAATTTGATACAAATTTGTCGCACTCGGTTCAAACGTAAACTCGTTATGACTTGTAAGCTAAAGAAAAAAATATTGTGACCTTTTTAACCATAAAAAAACTTCAAATTGGGCCACAAATAACTACTTATAGATGGCTACTTCTGGGTTTTTGCCTTCAAATTGCCAAGCTCTATACATACCCTCTGAGTTAAACGACAATTCAATATTGCCAGAATAATCTATAGCAATTAGCCCTCCTTCACCACCAAATTTTACCAATTTATCTTTAACCACAAAATCACAAGCCTCCTTTAAACTCATGCCTTTGTATTCCATTAAACAAGAAATATCATAAGCTACTACAGCACGTAGGAAATATTCACCATGGCCAGTGCAAGAAATTGCACACGTTTTATTATTGGCATAAGTTCCTGCGCCAATGATTGGTGTATCACCAATACGCCCAAAGCGCTTATTTGTCATGCCGCCTGTGCTTGTTGCAGCAGCCAAGTTTCCATGCTTGTCAATTGCAACAGCCCCAACAGTGCCAAACTTCTTTTCGCCTTGTTCTGTTTTATCTGTATGATCCAATTGATAGGTATCACTATCCTTTACATCTTGCCATTGATTGTATCTTTCAACAGTAAAAAAATAGGCATCATTTTCAAAAGTTAATCCACACTTTTTAGCAAATGATTCTGCTTCACTTCCAGCTAAAAAAACATGTCCAGATTTTTCTTTAATCAAACGTGCTAATGCCACCGGATTCTTTATGTTACTCACGCCACTAACGGCCCCAGCTTCTAGGTTCAAACCGTACATAATAGAAGCATCCATTTCATGCGTGCCTTTATTAGTGAAAACTGCGCCCTTACCAGCATTAAATAAGGGAAAGTCTTCTAAAGATATAACAGCTGCTTCTACCGCATCTAAACTATTTCCACCGTTTTTAAGAATGTTTGAACCAATTGATAATGCCTCAGATAAGCCCATACGATATTTTGCTTCTTTTTCTGGGGTCATTAATGAAGGCAGTATAGTTCCCGCGCCACCATGGATGGCCATTGAAAAGTTTTTCATTCAGTAAACTTGTATTAAAGTATTACCACTCGGCTGTAGGATCGTATCTAAAAACCTCACTCATTTCTTCCACCAAAGGAGAAAGATGTTTGGTGTGCTTGCCCACTCTTCCTCCATATACAGGATTCCATGTTTCGGAACTAGGAATGCTAATACCTGCCTTTATTATAAAAGGAGTAATATTTGCTAGCCATTTTTCTTGTAAAGTTTCTTCACCCTCAAAGATGCCCTCGGCAATTAATAAGTATTCATTTTTACTTGGTTCAAACATACCTAATGCATAATTCCAAGCTTCATTAAACGCAGCTTGCATGCGGTTATGACTCTCCTCATTGGCTGAACCTAGTTTTACAAACCAAGTATTGGCATGAAAAACATGGTATTTTAACTCGCCTTTTACCTTGCGGGCAACCTTTGCTAATGGCTCATAATTTGAATTTGCCACAGACTCAAATCTTAGTTGATCTGCATGGTCGAATAAAAAATGACGCACCAAGCTAAAATCGTATTCGCCATTTGGCAATTCTACTAACTGTGAATTGTGAAACTGATTGGCATTACGCATAAAGGCAACGGTATCTGGTTCTTGCTCACCAAGATCATTTAATAAAACATATAATGCCTGTGCCTGGCCTATTTTGTCCTGGGCCATACTGCTAAATGAGATATCCTCTTCCAAAATAGGTCCTAACCCTGTCCATTCGCTGTTGCGGTGACCAATTATTAAAAGGTCATCTGCCATTTTATATAGCAATTCTTTGATTGCCTCTGTTGTTTTTTGATTCATTTAATTTGCAATTACGCTGTTAAGAAACTCCAAAGTTGAAAAGATAAAAAAGTACTATAATCCCTTTTTGAATTTGTTAATTTTATCCATCACTTTATAACCACCTGCTTCGCGATAATTTTTCTCTGGAACGGTTTCATAAATATCAGAATCTTCATAATCAGAAACATAAACATCGCGAGTTTTAACAACCCAAATATTTACACTTAAACCCCTTCTACCAAATTGCTCTTTGGCAAAAATAAAGGCCATTTCAGCATTTGGCGCATGTACAATTCCAACATGCATGTGTTGGTCACCACGTTTTTTCTGGTGAAAAACTTCATAGGTCTCCCATTGATCTAAATCTCTTAACGGCTCAATAGTGTTTTCAAGATTTATTTCCGCGCGAGTAATGCGTGGGTCGAGTGATTTAATCATTATAAATAATTTACGCTAAAGGAACAATGTATTTAGATTCGGTAGTATTTAATGCTTCCCTCACCCAGCGTCCGCGTTCTTCAGCATTTCTGCGAACTGCCAAACGCTCTGCGTTGCAAGGGCCGCCACCATTTACTACACGTTTAAATTCATCCCAATCTGGTTCAGTATATTCCCACTTTCCTGCTGCATTTTTTATCAAATTTTCATCGGGAAGTGTTAAACCTAAATCCCAAATTTTTGGAACATACATATTTAAAAATTGCTGCCGCATATCGTCATTGGTAGCCATTTTTACTTTCCAACGCATTAAAATTTCTGTGTGATTAGATATTTTGTCAGATGGGCCAAAGAAATGCATAATTGGAGGCCACCAGCGGGTTAAAGCTGCTTGAACCATTTCACGCTGTTTTGGTGTTCCCGTTGCTAAAGTAACAACATTATCATGACCATATTTTAAATGAAAAGATTCTTCGGTACAAATACGATCCAAAGCACGGCAATATGGTCCGTAACTACCTTTTGCATTTGCCACTTGATTGATAATTGCACCTGCATCAATAAGCCAAGCAATGATACAAGCATCTGCCCAAGTATAGGCAGGATAATTAAACACATTAGAATATTTAGATTTTCCTGTGATTAAATCATTGATCATGGCCTCTCTGCTTTTGCCTAATGTTTCGGCGGCACTGTATAATAATTGTGCATGACCAACCTCATCCTGAACCTTTGCCATTAACGCCAATTTGCGTCTAAATCCTGGTGCGCGGGTAATCCAAGTTCCTTCTGGCAAAGCACCAATAATTTCACTATGGCCATGCTGTTCAATCATACGCACAAGTTGCTTGCGGTACTCTTTAGGCATCCAATCCATTGGTTCAATTTTTTCACCACGAGCAATTCTCGCTTCAAACTCTTCAAGTTTCTTAGGATCCTCTCCAGCAGTCATTGCTGTAGCTTTGTCGTTTGGATCAATGTAAGCATTTCCGTACATATGTGTATTTATTATTTCTGTTATTTTAATTTAGTTAAAGTCAAATGTTATGGTCGGTAATGTGGGTCGGTAACCATCTTTTTTCTTAATCCGCCCATTACAAAATCACTTATTTTTTTTGCAATTTCCGCTGCATTCATTTTTCCATCTGCTTGGTACCATTCATTGATCCAATTTACGCTACTTAAAATGCTTAAAACAGCAAATTTTTTATCTACATTTTCAAAAATATCCTCTTGCATTCCATTCTCAATAATATGCGTAAACTCACTTTCGTAATGATTTCGCAAAAACATAAAATCTTTCAAGGAGTTTTCTGGTAAACTCCTCCATTCTCTTAAAAAAACAGCACTTTTGTTGATGTCTTCTGTAATTATTTCAACATGGTGCAAAATTGCTTTTCTCAACTTTTCTTCAGCATTAAAATAAATATCGTTCACCTCGGCAATGGCAGCCAAAAATTTTTGTGCCATGGTAAAACAAATCAACTCCAAAATTTCCTCCTTAGATTTAATATGATGGTATAAACTCGCCGCCTCCATATTAAGAACCAGGGCAATATCTCTCATTGAGCTTGCTTCGTAGCCCTTTTGTTTAAACAACTGCGCAGCTGTTACAATTATTTGCTCTTTTCGGCTGATAGTTTGAAATTCCGTCATTTTACCTAACGATTGTTAGGCAAATTTATAAATTCCTGATTATTATGCAAACAAAAAAAATTTTAGTGCTTATCCTAGTACAAAAACACAAGGAATTTTATGCAATTCTGGTTTATTTGCTTTCCATTGCGCCAAAGTTTTGGTTCGAACCCAGCCCTTTTCAGAGCTTATATTACAGGCAATACACAATTTAGCTTGGGCATTACATTGTGTGATGAGTTCTTCTAAAAGTTGATTATTTCTATAAGGTGTCTCCATAAAAATTTGCGAAGAGCCTCTATGAGCAAGCAACTCTAGCTCTTTTATCCTTTTTACTTTTGGGGCCTTATCAATAGGTAAATAACCAGAAAAGGCAAATTGTTGTCCGTTAAAGCCACTGCCCATCAATGCCATAATCATGCTTGAACCACCAGGTAAAGGAACAACTTCTATGTTTTTCGTTTGTGCCAAAGCCACCAAAGCAGAGCCGGGATCTGCAATACAAGGTAAGCCTGCATCACTAATTATTCCGGCATCATTCCCTTCCAAAGCTTTTAAAAGAAAAGATACCTCTTGAGCTTGTGTGTGTTCATTTAATAACCAAATATGTAGGTCTTGCTGACTATTTTCCAAACGCAATCTTTTTATCAAAGCCCTGCCTTGTTTTTCATTTTCTACTACAAAATGTTTCAAATGGTGAACCATTCGCCTAACCATTTCGGCAATAAAATCATCAGAATTATCCTCACTTAGGAAGTTAGGAATGAGGTACAATTTTCCGTAAGTTGTAGTTGACATAGTTTAATGTGTTGATTATTTGCAAGTTAAAACAAAAAAAATAAAGGTTGATTTTTGGCTTTTCCAACCTTATTTTCGCCCTTCTTAAAGTATTACAATGGCAATATTAACAAAAATAAGAAACAGATCAGGATTAGCTATAGGTGCAGTGGGTTTGGCCTTAGGATTATTTGTGGTTTCTGACGCTTTAAATTCAAACTCAGCATTGTTTGGCGGCAGCAGCCAACAAAATAATGTAGGTGAAATTGATGGGGAATCAATTGGCATCAAACAATTTGACGATAAACTTCAATATAATTTGGAGAACTTTAAAAAACGCACACAACAAGAAAACCTAGACGAGGCAACTCAAGGTCAAGTGCGCGATCAAACTTGGAATCAAATGTTAAATGATTTCATGCTTACAAAAGAATACGACCAATTAGGTTTAGCAGTTGGTGAGGAAGAACTTTCCGACATTATTTATGGTAACAATATCCACGCTCAAATTAAGCAATCGTTTACAGATCCTAAAACGGGTGTATTTGATGTAAACAACGTAAAGCGTTACCTCAAACAAATGACTGAAGGCACTGATGAGGCTGCTAAGGCACAGTGGAAAGAATTTGAAGACTTTTTGGTAACAGAATCTCTTCAACGTAAATACTCTAGCTTATTGAAAAAAGGTTTATACGCAACTTCACTTGAAGCTAAAAATTTATATACAGGAAGAACGCAAAGTTCTGAAGTAAATTTTGTGGCATTGGCCTATTCAACTATTGCAGATTCAACCATCGTTGCTGAAGAAGGTGATTTAAAATCATATTTCAAAAAGAACATGGAAAAATACAAAGAGCGTGAAAACTCTCGTAAATTAGAATTTGTAGTTTGGGATTTTGCGCCAACAAGTGAGGATAGTGCTATAGTTCAAAAATGGGCTTTCGATCAAGTTGCTCAATTTCAAGCTTCAGAAAACGACACTGCTTATGTTGATGTAAACAGTGATAGCAAGTTTATTGCCGCAGCTCGCAAAAGAAGTGAATATCCTGAATCGGTTCAAAACCGTTTATTTTCTGAGCCGGTTGGAACTGTTGTAGGACCAATATTTGAAGGTGGAAAATACAGTATCTATAAGGTATCTGGTATTTCTGAAGATTCGGTATATTCTATGCGTGCTAGTCATATCTTAATTCGCCCAGAGGGTGCCACCGATGCCGATACAGTTAATGCTATTAAAAAGGCAAACGATGTCTTGGCTCGTATTCGTAAAGGAGAAGATTTTGCCATGTTAGCAGGCCAATTTGGTACCGACGGAACCAAAGATAGAGGCGGTGATTTGGGGTGGTTCCCAGAAGGACAAATGGTAAAAGAATTCAATGATGCTGTTAAGGGTGGTAAAAAAGGCGATCAGTTTGTTTTGAAAACACAGTTTGGTGTGCATGTAATTAAAATTACTGAAGATAAAACCAAAAAGTTAGTCTGTGCTGGAATACTTGAGCGCTCAATTGAGGCCAGTGAAAAAACCTCTTCAGCCGCTTATAGCGATGCCAGTCAGTTTGCTGCCACTAGCAGAAATTCTGAAGATTTTAACAAGAACGTAGAAGATAAAAAAATAGTAAAGCGTATTGCAGAATTTGTTCGTGAAACCGACAATTTCCTTCCAGGCTATAGCGAAGCACGCGAAGCTGTGCGTTGGGCATTCAATGCTAAAAATGGAGATGTTAGCGAAGTAATGACTGTAGGAAATGACAAATATGTAATTGCTACTTTAACGCTAACTCGTGAAAAAGGTAAAGCAAACTTTGAGGCAGCTAGAGATAAAGTAACTGCTGATTACCGCAAGGATATGAAAGCAGAAAAGTTAATGGAACAATTGAAAACCGCAATGGATGGTACTACTACTTTGGATGCTGTAAGCAGAAAAATTAATCAAACGGTAACACCAATTGCTGCTCAAACTTTTGAAAATGGTAGTATTCCATATGTAGGTTACGACAATTCATTTGCTGGAACAATTGCTGGAACTACTGCCATTAATAAACTAAGTGGGCCAGTTAAAGGAGATGCAGCAGTTTATGCTTATCAAGTAAGCAAAATTCAACCTGCACCTGCTATGACAGATTTTTCGCAACAAAAAACCGAATTGAGCAGTGCCTTACAGCAAAGAGTTGAGTATGGTTACTTCGAGATATTAAAAGAGTTGAAAAACGTAAAAGACAATAGATTCCTATTCTATTAATATGTTGAATTACAAATTATCAGGATCCGGAAATCAAACATTGGTTCTGGTACACGGATACTGCGAAAACAATACCTGCTTCAACGAGCAGGTATTGTTTTTTAAGGACATTTGCAATGTGATTACTCTTGATTTACCTGGGTTTGGCAAAACACCCAGTGTTCCAGAAATAACCATTGAAGAGATGGCCCAGATGGTTAACCAAGTTTTGGTTCAAGAAAAAATTGAATCTTGCATATTACTTGGACATAGCATGGGTGGATATGTTACTTTAGCCTTTGCTGAGTTATTTCCTAATAAGCTAAAAGGCTTTGGATTAATCCATAGTTTAGCCAATGCAGATACAGAAGAAAGAAAGGATAAAAGAAAACAAGTTATTTCTTTTATTCAAGAAAATGGAAAAGAAAATTATATAAAGAATTTCATTCCTGGATTGTTTACCGCAAATGCACAAAAGGATATTATTGAAAGCGCTATTGAGCAAGGATTAGAAAGTGATGAATTAGGGATTATTGAAGCTGCAAAGGCAATGATCCTGAGGCCCGATAGACAATCAATATTAAGTAACACCTCACTTCCAGTATATTTTGCTATTGGTAAAAACGACCAATTAATACATGAGTCAACTATGTTTGCCCAAGCAGCAATTTGCCAAAAATCTATGATTACATATTTAGAAAAATCAGCTCACATGGGAATGATGGAAGAGCCAGAATTATTAAATATCGGCATCAATAAATTTCTAGCATTGGCTGAATAAAAAATATTTTCTACTTGCTTACGAATTTGGATTGCCAGTGCTTCTAATCGCTTTCAAAACAATTAGAAAATCTTTTTCAATGGAATAATCTTTGGCATACAAAAAGTTCAATTTTTGTATAGTTACAATATTCATTCCCTTACCTCTTTGCCCATCTAGCGGACTAAGCACACCCTTCTTTATAACTGGTAATAGTTTAATGTTATCAGCATTTGCATAGCCCACCCATGTTTTGGTTCCTGCTAATACTTGAAAAATATTTTGAAAGAAGTTTGTTCTTTGCCTAACTAACAAAATTAAGATTGGTGAAAACAACATCAAAAGAAAACTAGCTGCTATATCGAATACGCGCTTCTTTTGTTGCTCAAAAGCCTTTGCCAATTTTAAATTTATTTCAATTGTGTAAAAATCCCCTGGAGTGTTTTTGTTGTTACTGCCTATAATAAACAAACTCTCCTCGGGAACAATTTTATATAGAATATCTTGTTGACTATTGCTACCCATCCATTCAATGATGGAGCTAGCTGCCAGGTCTTTGCTGCAAAAGATAATCTCTTCTACCCCAAAGAATTTTACCAATTCGGAAAGCTCGCTAACTTGCCCTAAATAATTTTCATCCTTATAGGATTCAAGCGAAACATAACCCAAATAATCGCTTTTAGATTTTGATTTGATGAGTAAATCTTGCACTCGCTCTACTTCAGATTTATTGCCAACTATAATGGTTTTTAACTGGCCACCCAATGCAAAACTCCACCGTTTGTATTTGGCATAATACAATACCAACCTAATGACAAATGCATCAATAATTGCAGCCATTGCACCAATTAAAATAATTGCTCTAGAAAATCGGTAGTCTTCTTCAACAAATGCGTAAAAAACGGCAATGGCGAGGGTTCCAAAGGCTATTCCTTTGGCAATACTTAAGAAAGTTTTCCTTTTATTGTATGACCCGGCCAAGGCTAATCCAATAAGCCACAAGAGGGCATATACAAGACTATTTGAATAAACAATTTGGGTTGGATAAGCTAGTGGAGTATCATATTTTAGGTTCGACCAAAAACCAACTATAAAAGTTAAGCTGCTAAAAATTAATATAAAATCTAATAAGGGTACAAAAACTTTAGAAGCAAACCTAACAATTAAGGCAGCAAAGGCACGTAAATAAATTGCCACATGAATAAGCGCACTAAAATTGCGCGCATGACGCTGAGAGTAGTGCTTATTAGCAAAAATAACCATGGCCTTATAAAAGGTAAAAACAAAATTTACACTGGTTTTTTTAGTGCTTTCACCTTTATAGTGAATAATGGTTGTCTCTGGATAATAATAGTTCTTGAACCCCGCCTTGTTAATACAATAACTGAGGTCTATGTCTTCGCCATACATAAAATAATCTTCATCCAACAATCCAACTTGCTTCAACACATCATGTCTAATCATCATAAATGCACCTGCAAGCACATCAACCTGATGGATTTCATTTTTACTTAAAAAGCCCAAATGATATTTGCCAAATTTTCTCGACTTCGGAAAAAGTGCTGCCAATCCACTAATTTTATAAAACGCAACCTCAGGGGTTGGTAATCCTCTCTTTGATTCTGGCAAAAATTTTCCTGAACCATCTATCATTTTTACACCAACGCCTCCAGCATCTGGGGTTTGATCCATAAAATGAATTAGCTTATTGAAACAATCTTCTTCAATTACTGTGTCTGGATTAAGGAGCAAAATATATTTTCCTTTTGCTTGGCGAATGGCCTGGTTATTTGCTTTTGCAAAGCCCACATTGTCTTTGTTTTCAATAAGTTTAACCTCTGGAAAAAGGGAGCGAACCATTTCACAAGAACCATCAAAAGAGTGGTTATCAACAACAAAAACTTCAACTTGCAGCCCCATACAGGCTCTGCGAACTGAATGCAGGGCCTGCTCAAGGAAATATTTAACGTTATAATTAACTATGACTACCGAAAGTTGCATAAAAGAAGGTAACGAAGATAAGGCTTTGTGTATTGTATTCCCAGTAAGAAAAATCCTCCTCTATTTTTTTAAAAGTTTTCATTAATATCGTAGTAGAATATTGCAAGGCTATTGGGCAAACGATAAAACGCATTAAACAATGAACATGAGTGAATTTAGGGTACGCACAATGGCTGAATTGGCGGCCAATGGAGAAGAGGCTGAAATTTTGTTTTGGGTTGGCTGTGCAGGGAGTTTTGACGAGAGAGCGCAAAAAATAACCAAAGCCGTTGCAAAAATTTTGCATGCTGCTGGCCTTAAATTTGCCATTCTTGGAACCGAGGAGGCTTGTACAGGAGATCCTGCTAAACGGGCAGGAAATGAGTTCCTATTTCAAATGATGGCCATGCAAAATATTGCAACACTAGATGCTTATGGGGTCAAGAAAATTGTAACTGCCTGTCCTCATTGTTTCAATACCATTAAAAATGAATACCCAGCACTTGGGGGTACCTATGAGATTTTACATCATACTACACTTATTAACCAACTCTTAAATGATGGGAAAATTAGCATTCAAGGTGGGGGTTTTAAAGGACAAAGAATAACTTACCATGATAGCTGCTATTTAGGTAGATCAAATAATATTTATGAGGCTCCAAGAGAAATTATTGAAAAACTAGATGCCGCTTTTATTGAAATGAAACGCAGTAAGGCAAACGGTTTATGCTGCGGAGCTGGGGGAGCTCAAATGTTTAAGGAAGCTGAATCGGGCATAAAGGAAGTAAATATTGAACGAGCCGATGACATGTTGGAAACACAAGCAAATGTGGTGGCTGCTGCTTGCCCTTTTTGCATGACTATGCTCAGAGATGGAATAAAGCACCATAATAAAGAGGCTGAAATTGTGATTAAAGACGTCGCTGAATTAGTTGCTTCGGCAATGGATTTATAAACATCCTTTCAAATATCTGCTTCTTATTTTAAATGCCTTTTGATAATAATAACCTGGGTTGGTAATGCTGTTATTACCATGTAAGATAACTTAGCCTGCAAGTTTTTATAAAATTTTTCTAAAAGTAAGGTTTATTCTTGGCCTTGATTCTTGTGTTGATTTAGGAATTGCATGCAGCCAATGGTGTTGCATTGTTCCTTCCATTAAAAGCAAGCTTCCATTATTTAAGTGCACTTTTAATTTCATTTGTTTCTGAGTTTTGTGTTTTAACTGGAACATTCTGCGTGATCCTAGGCTCACTGAGGCTATTTTAGGATCGGGGCCAAGTTCCTTTTCATCGTCGCTGTGCCATCCCATACTATCGTTTTGGTTGCGATATAAATTAAGTAAAACACTGTTGAATTTATATCCAGAAAGGGCTTCAATGTCGGCTTTTATTTGTTCAATTAATGGCGTAAAAGGAATGGGCTCCAATTGAATCCCGGAATAAGAATAGGCAGCCCCTTTTTCGCCATACCAGGCTGTTAGTCTAGGTTGCGGTATAATTTTGCCAAATATTTTAATGGAGTATTGCTTCCAATCTACTTCAAGCATCAATATCCTATACAACTCATTTGCCCTTTCTTGAGCATAAAAAGCATCTTGCAAACTGCAAATTCCATCCACAGGAAGTAAGTTAGTAATGTTAGTTTTGAGATTTAACAATTTCTTTGATGTTACATTCTATCGATTTTGCTATTTCATCCAAACTTAAATCATTGGCATCCTCACCAAATGGGTTTTCAATTTCCTCAGCAATCAGTTCCAGACTAGCCAAGACATAAAAAACAAAACTTACCGCAATGGTTACTCCATATCTAAACTCTCCAATAAAACCATAAGGCATGGTCATAATATAAACGAAAATAAACTTCTTTAAAAAGAGGCTGTAACTATAAGGGATTGGGGTATTTTTAATGCGTTCGCAAGCACCACAAACTTCTGAATAAGCTCGTATTTCTTCGTTCAACCATAAAAGCAAAGTATCATTTAAACAGCCATCTTCTCTTAATTGGTTCAAACAGAATAAAATTCTACCCTCTATAAAATTGGGTTGGTGGCAATCTCTAGGAATTTGTGAATCCTCTATTTTTTTATTTCTAAGATGAAGAGAAAGAACAGGAGGATATTGCACTAAATAATTTATCAATTGGGGGAAAACTGGGTGGCTTTTAACCGAGGAAATGCTGTTAAGCTTCAATGCCAAACTTCTAGAGTCATTTACCAAACGGCCCCATAACCTTCTTCCCTCCCACCACCTGTCATATGCAGTATTGGTTCTAAATACTAACAAAATAGATAAAACAAAACCCAAAATAGTATGCAGAGCAGCTGTAGATTTGAACCTAAGTTGAAGCACTTCTATTTCAAAATAGGCCATTAAATATGAGTAAATAGCAATACAAATTATTACCCAAAAAAGCTTTCTAAAAGTATCACTTTTGTGAAACTTAAAAATTAAACCAAACCATTCCTTAGGATTATAATTAATCACCTTACTACTGTTTTAAATTTTATATGAAACTAGGGATTAAATTTTTCTTTTCCTGCAATTATTTCAAAATACAATTTAAAATCACTCAATAAACTATAGAGTGGATATTGAAAAGTAGCGGGCTTGTTTTTCTCAAAAAAGAAATGACCAGCCCAAGCAAAACCATACCCAAATATTGGACAAAGCCACAACAAGCTCAATTTGTGAAATAGAAATGCACCCATTATAACCACAAAAAACAAGGTGGTGCCTATAAAATGAAGCACCCTACAAATATAGTTTTGATGGTCTTTTAAATAATGGGGGTAAAATTCTTTCAATGATTTGTGTTTTTTCATGCTTACTGCTTATTTGTTTTCATCATTAATTCCTGAAAGCATGTATTTAATTACGCCTTTGGTTCGAGATAAATCTCTATTAAGGTCGTCAAAATAATAAAGTTCATATTTATCCTCCCAAACAACTCTTTCTGTTTGCATATACTTTGCTTCCATGTATAATTCAATTCCTTTACTCATTCTTGAATAGGCATAATAATTTACTCCAGGGCCTGTATATGCCAAGCCATGGTTAAAAGATGAGTCAACCTTTATGGTTAACACCAAAAGATACTTAGGGTTTTTATTGGTACAATTATATCCTTCTTTTGCCAATCGTTTGATGCAATACTTTTCAATCTCTCTTTCAAAATTCTTTGATATTTTCTCTGGTGAAATATTCTCAATTTGAAGGACAACAGCGCCCCTCTTTTGAATAGCATTTACTTTGCTAAAATTTATATAGCGCTTGTTGCAACTATTAAGAAGAAGCAAAGGAAAAACCAACCCGATGAATAAATTAGAAATTTTTACCATTGCCAAACTACGATTCTTCAAAATTCGCAAAAAAAAGCAGAAAAACTATACAAAGCTTTTCTGGCGGAGACACATGTATAAGCGCCACATCATTTGGTAAAAGTCCTTGATTAAAAAACTTAGGAATTTCGCTCAAAAAAAGGAAATACTACTTTTGCGACTTGAGCTTCCTCAATAACTCGCGCTTAAACTCCTGTTCGGCCACAAATAGTTTTACAACTTTTTTAGTTGGAAGTACTTTCTTAAACTCTTGGTTATACTTTTTAAGCAATTCAACTTCGGAGGTTTTGTAAGCTATCATGTCGTTTAATGCTTTATTTGCTTCTGCCTCAGTCATGAGGTCAACGTCTTTAACTTCCTCCATCATTTTACCTCTAAAATCTTTGCGACTTTTTTCCATTTCTTCCGCAAATCGATTGTAAACTGGCCAGAATTTTTGCGCCTCCTCAGTTGTTAAATCAAGCTTTTGAGTAATAAAACCAACTTTCATGGCTTCAATTTTTTCTCTGTTAGGAACACCTGCCTTTTGGGCAGACACAATGCCTACACATCCAATTGCCCATAGGCAGATTATCATTAGTTGCTTTTTCATTTTAACGCTCATTATAACTCTTCAATAATTAATCCTTCTTCGCTATTCATTAACAAGTCCTCTTCTACTTCATTAAGTTTGCTATCTAACTTCTCTAACTCAACACACCAACCTGCATCACACAAAAATGCTTCATTTAAATCTCCAATATTTAGTTGTTCTGCAATTTCTTCCTCACTAATTTCTCCGTTCAAAGTGATAGGTACTTTCTTATTTGTTTCAACAAAAAACAATAAAGAAACTAATAAGGCCGATGCCGCAATTCCTGTGAGCCAATATAATTTTGCTTGCCTAAAAACAGGAATCTTTTTAGCCTCTGAACCGATTGTTTTTTGCAAAATATTTTGATTCAAGCTTTCAAAATAATTGGCTGGTACCTCAAAAATGCTTTTACCTAATACTCCATTTATTTCGGTTTGATCCAAATCTTTAGCCAATTGCATTTCTAATAGTTCAAAATAGCCAATAGGCGCCTCAAAACCACCAGAAACTGGAAGATTTTTAAGAAACAATTCGCTGTTTTTAATTTCTTGATCCATGGTATTTAGATGCAATTTTTGTCTAATGGTTTAAACTCTTTTTTACAATTTCTTCAATTTTCTTAACAGCAATATGATAAGACGCTTTTAATCCGCCAACGCTGGTTCCAAGAATTGCTTCAATTTCCTCATACTTCATTTGCTCATAATATTTCATATTAAAAACCAAACGTTGCTTTTCTGGGAGACTCAGAACTGCTTGCTGCAATAACAACTCCAATTTGTTTCCATTAAAATAGGCATCAGAAACCAATTGCTCTCCAAGCTGCTCTTGCAAACTTTCCATACTGATGTTTAAGCTGGCCTTTTTCTTTTGCAAAAACGCCAAAGCCTCGTTGGTGGCAATTCTGTACAACCAAGTATATAATTGACTCGCTTCCCTAAATTCGTCTAGTTTTTCCCAAACTTTAATAAAAGTGTTTTGAACCACGTCATCCGCATCGTCATGATTAACCACAATCCTCCTAACTTGCCAATAAACTTTTCTGCCATATCGAGACAACAACAGTTTATAAGCGGCCTGCTTGGTAGCTGGCATTTTAAACTGCAAAATCAAATCTTTATCGCTTAGTTCATTACTCACTTTAAACACTAAAACTATTGGATACAAATTAAAGGAAATGGTTTAACGTTGGTGTAAAATAATTGTTTCATCGAGGTTAAAATGAGCTTCATCTAATTATTTGTTACATTCATAATTCTTTTATGTGCGTATAACTTTTGCGCTTTTGTTTCGTTTCATATGTTTAAATACCAAAACCTATGAAATCAATTAATTTTTTTACATTAAACATACTACTAATTGGAGGGTTAACAATTCCTACCTGCAACAAGGCTAATGCTGCCAACAGCCCGAATAAATTAGTAGCACCTATATTTAATACCTCCAATATTATTAACTCTTTACCAATTAGCCAACATTTTAAAAATTACGCTCACTAAGCATTTATTCATTTAATTCTGCTATAAATTTTAAATCATATAAAGACTCCAGAAGTATATATTTTAAAAATAGGCTTCACATTTTTACTATAATTGTGGAAATGAAAAGGAAAGCAATTCAACTTTTGTTTTTGGTATTGGGTATTTGTTACCAGTTAAAAGCTCAGCTGCCCAATGAGGTAATTACAGATAAAATTAGCTTAAATTCAACCGATTCTGGTATTTTTGGTTTTAGTATTGTTAATACCAATTATATGCGAAATACAGAGTATTTTAGTCGTATTGAAGAGGGAAGAACATTATTTGGCTATCAATTACAACCAAAATTTACTTACCAACCAGCGCCCAATGTAAAAATAGAAGCAGGCACTTGGATTCGCCATGATTTTGGAGGAAACAACCCATTTACAGAGGTTTTACCAACTTTCTCAGTCAAAGCGAAAAAAAACTACATGGAAATGATTTTTGGAACCTTAGAGGGCGCTTTAAGTCATGGCATTTTGGAGCCTATGTTTGATATAAATAGTGTGATCAACAATCGAATTGAAAATGGTTTTCAGTTTAAAGTTGAAACAAATAAAAGATTCTTAGATATTTGGATTAACTGGGAAAATTTTATTCAACCGAACGAATTCAATAAAGAGAGGTTCACCGCCGGATTTCACAGCAAACAGATATGGAAAATAGCAGAAAAAAGTAATTTAATTCCCTATTTTCAGCTAATGGCATCACATCAGGGAGGCCAAATAGATGCTGATACTATTAGCCCTTTTATGATGCAGTTTAACGCTGCAGTTGGCCTTAAAATTTCAAAACAAATTAATGGCAATAAAAGTGTTTATTTAGATATTGCTTACCTACATTACCAAGAAACCAGCGATAGTAAAATATACCCTCAAAAAACAGGCAATGGCTTAATGGCGAATGCAGGGTTGAAGCAAGGTGCTACTGATTTTATTTTTAGTTATTGGAATGGGACAGATTTCATTGCACCAAGGGGAACAAATTTTTACCAAAGCAGAGGAAATGTTGATGCAAGCTATTACGAAAAAAACAGGCAGCTGTTGTTTTTTAGGATTATCCATAACAAGACCTTATTTAAATCACCCATTATTGCTTCGGCCAGGTTTGAACCAGTTTATGATTTGAACAATGAGATTTTTGATTATAGCTATTCCTTGTATTTGGTTTATAGAGGCGATTTTAAATTTAATAAAAAACATTAAGTTAAGCTTCCCTTTCTAGTATTATTTCTGAAACAATTTTACCAGAACTCAGGCAAAGTGGAATTCCACCTCCAGGATGCACACTTCCGCCACAGAAATACAAACCCTTTATTTTACTAGAAAAATTAGCGTGTCTTAAAAAAGCTGCATACCTATTGTTACTTGCATTTCCATATAACGCACCACCAAAACTGGAAGTTTTACTTTCTATTAACCTCGGGTCTAAAACCGATTCGTTTTCAATTAATGGCTCAATTGACTGCTTCAATAATCTACTCAACTTAGCCAAAATATTAACTCTCGCCCTTGCAATATAATCGTCCCAATCTTGTCCTATGTTACCGGGAACGTTTATCATTACAAACCAGTTTTCACAATTCGCTGGCGCATCTGAGGGCAAATATTTGCTACTAATATTTACATAAATAGTAGGATCATTGTAAAGCTCTTTTCTTTTAAAAATATAATCAAATTCCTCTTCATAATTTGAACTAAAGAAAATGTTGTGAAGATCCATTTCACTAAACTGGTGCTTGATACCCCAATAAAAAATAATAGCAGACGACGACTTTTCTTGAGCCAATAACCCCTCAGGAGCTTTTTGATCCGAGAGTAATTTTCGATAAGTAGGGTGAACATCCATATTAGAAACAACTAAATCAGCCAATATAATTTTTTCATCTACACCAATTCCTTTTACTCTTCCACTTTCCACTTTAATGGCATTAACCTTTTTATTAAAATGAAAGTTTACCCCTAATTTTTCAGCGGCAGCCATCAAAGAATTTGTAATTTGAATCATTCCATGCTTAGGAAAAAAGGTGCCAATACCATGTTCTAAATGCGGAATCATATTCAGAATTGCAGGAGCAACAAATGGATTAGAGCCATTATAAGTAGCAAATCGATTAAAAAATTGAACCAAATGCGGGTTCTTTAAATCGCGCACATTTTGTTGATTCATTGTCTCAAACAGATTCAATGAAGGCATAGCCAATATCCCTTTAAGCGTTTTTTTACTAAAATAGGTCTTCGGTAAATGTAGACTTGATTCTAAAAAAAGTGGCGCTGTTGATTCATATTTTTTTTGGGCGCTGCTTAAATAGTCAAATACAATTTGAGGGTCAACTCCAAGTTTCTTTTGTAGCTCTTCTCCAAATAGCTTCTGATCATGATAGGCATTCAACCTAATTCCATCATCGTAAAAATAATGACAACCTTTTTCTAATTTTATTACAGGAAAATCTTGCGCAGATATTTTTGCCAACAACAATAATTCTTGAACCAAGTGAGGTAAGGTAAACAAAGAAGGACCTGCATCGAAACGATAATTACCTTGAACAAAATCACTTAGTTTACCACCAGGATATTCATTGGATTCAAAAATATCAACTGTAAAACCAGCATGCGATAAACGAATGGCTGTGGCTAAGCCTCCCACTCCAGCTCCTATAATTATTACCTTCTTTTTCAAATTCTTTAGTATTTTACAAAAGTTATCATTTAGTGGCTTTAAATATAATACATCTGTCTTGTTTAAAATTTGCCTTAATACCTTTCTTTAAAGCAAATATAGGCGCAACATATAATTAAATCTCACCAATTGTTGTTTGGTCAAAAAAACAAATCTTAATCTTATTTTGTTATAAATGATTAAGATTATTAAATTTAAATTGTTTAAAATGTTACGTAACTTTTTTTTAATTCTTGCCCTTTTCGTTTTTTATCTTAGCAAAACCTTTGCACAAAATACCAGTGAAATCATTGGTTTGGTTCAGGATAAAAATTCTCAAGAGGCTTTAATAGGCGCAACAGTATTTTTAGAAGGAACAACAATTGGTGCTAGCACAAATGCAGAGGGCAGGTTTATTATTAAAAATATTCCTCCAAAATCCTATAATATCAAATTTCAATATGTTGGTTATGTGGGCAAAACCATCTTCAATGTTGTAATAAGCACAGGTAATATCCAATCTTTTAACGTTGATTTGGAGCCAGAATCTAAAAGTTTAAATGAGGTGGTGGTGCAAGGGCGCACCTTTGGTAAAAACACAGAAACACCCTTATCCATTCAAAGCCTTACAGCAGAAGAAATAAAAAGTAATCCTGGAGGTAATTTCGATATTTCTAAAGTAATTCAAGCATTGCCTGGTGTAGGCGGTAATACAGGCGGAGCTAGTTTTAGAAACGATATTGTAATCAGAGGCGGTGGGCCAAATGAAAATGTTTTTTATATTGATGGAATTGAAATTCCTGTTATCAATCATTTCTCCACTCAAGGCAGTTCCGGTGGGCCACAAGGAATGTTAAATGTAAGTTTTATTCAAGATGTAACGCTTGCCTCAAGCAGCTTTAACGCAAAGGTTGATAACGCATTGTCGTCGGTATTTACTTTTAAACAAAAAGATGGAAATACACAAAAACTACAAGGCAACTTTAGGTTAAGTGCCTCAGAAGTTGCCTTAACTCTGGATGGACCAGTAAGTAAAAATACCACCTTTTTAGCCTCGGCAAGAAAGAGCTACTTACAATTTTTATTTGCGGCAATAGATTTGCCAATCCGCCCTAATTTTTGGGATTTTCAGTATAAAACAACCACTAAAATTAATGATAAAACTACTCTTACAACCTTGGGCGTAGGAGCAATTGATGTATTTAGTTTTTCTGTTCCAAAAGAATCTACCCCAGAAAAAGAATATGCCATCAGAAGTAGTCCAAATGTTAATCAGTGGAATTATACCATTGGTGCTGTTGTTAAACGTAGGCTCCGCAATGGTTATGTTAATTATTCGGCCAGCAGAAACATGTTCAATAATAACCTAGATAGGTGGGAAGACGGGCGTGAATACGATGAAAATTACCGAGCGCTCAAGATTAGGTCTCAAGAAATTGAAAACAAATTTAGGGTTGATGTAAACAAGTATTCTGGAAAATGGAAATACACCTATGGAGGAATGTTTCAATATGTTAAATACAATAACCAAACTTATAATAAAATAAACAATGGCGTTTATGATACTGCTGGAGTTCAAATTGCGCCGCCTTTGGTAATCAAATTTAATACTGCTATTGAGTTTTTTAAAGGAGGGTTGTTTGGCGATGTTTCTAGAAGAATGTTAAACGATAGATTGAATATCAACTTTGGGTTAAGAACTGATTTGAACTCATTTACCAATGAAGGCTTAAACCCATTCAAAACTATATCTCCAAGAATTTCGGGAAGCTATTCTGTAACAGAAAAATTATCGCTAAATGTCACAGTTGGACGTTACTTTAAAACCCCTATTTATACTGTTTTAGGTTTTAAAGATAACGCAGGAAACTTTGTAAATAAAGACAACAAATATATTTCATGTAATCATTTTGTAACTGGCATAGAATACCTGCCAACTGCTAGCTCACGAATTACAGTTGAAACTTTTTACAAGCAATATAATAACTACCCCATATCTGCTTACAACGGAATTTCATTGGCAAATATGGGTGCCGATTTCAATGTTTTGGGTAATGAGAAAACAAGCTCTACCGGTAAAGGAAGGGCTTATGGTTTTGAGGTTTTCTTTCAACAAAAACTGAGCAAAAATATTTTTGCTACTGTATCTTATACTTGGTTTATAAGTGAATTTAGTGGCTCAGACAATATACTTAAACCTTCTGCTTGGGACAACAGAAATCTTATTTCAACTATATTGGGTTACAAGTTTAAAAAAGGTTGGGAGATTGGCGTTAAATATCGTTTTGCAGGTGGGTCTCCTTATACGCCATTTGATTTAGAGGCCTCTCAAACTAATTATCTGAGCACGGGAAACGGGGTATTTGATTACAAGCAACTAAATACCCTAAGAGTTGGGCCATTCCAGCAATTAGATTTGCGCATTGATAAGAAAATGAATTTTAAGCACACAACTTTAGACCTTTTTATTGATATTCAAAATGCGCTGCTTATTGCTTCAGAATCTTTTCCTTCCTACACCTTTCAAAGAACAGCAGATAATACCAACTGGCAATCAAATGATGGCAAACCCGTGCAAACTAATGGTACAAATGCCATACCTGTGATTTTAAATAATGCTAGCAATACCGTTATTCCTTCTTTTGGATTAATAATAGAATTCTAAGCAATTAACAATAGATTTGATTACAAATGGGAACAAAGAAAGCAATAGTAATTGGGTCTGGTGTGGCAGGATTATCTGCAGCAAGTTACCTTGCTAAAGAAGGTTATTCAGTGACCATTCTTGAGAAAAATGAGCAAACTGGTGGAAGGGCTAGAAAATTTACCGCCCAAGGGTTTACCTTCGATATGGGCCCAAGTTGGTATTGGATGCCCGACGTGTTTGAAAAATATTATCAGGATTTTGGATATACCACCTCAGATTTTTACAAATTAATTCGCTTAAGTCCCAGTTATCGAGTTATTTCCAAAAGTGGGGAAGCAATTGATATTCCTGCAAATATGGATGAACTTGAAGCTTTGTTTGAAAAATTTGAACCTGGTTCAGCAATCAGATTACGTGGGTTTTTAAGTGAGGCAAAATACAAATATGAAGTAGGAATAAACGACCTTGTTTATAAACCTAGTCTAAGCCTTCTTGAATTTGCTGATGTTCGTTTGCTTAAAGGCCTGCTAAAAATGGATGTTTTGAGTAATATGCGCAAGCACATTGCTAGTATTGTAAGTAATCCCTTTTTGCAGGAACTTCTTGAGTTTCCTGTACTCTTTTTGGGTGCATTACCGCAGAACACACCTGCGTTATACAGCTTAATGAATTACGCAGACATGCAGCTTGGTACTTGGTATCCGCAGGGTGGCATGCATCTTTTTATACAAGCTTTTCAAAAAATTGCAGCAAAATTAGGGGTTACCGTTTTGTTGAACCAAGAGGTTGTTTCGGTTAATACGAAAGAAGGGAAGATAAACGCTGTTAATACTTCCAATCAAACTTATTTTGCTGATGTTGTTGTCAATACAAGTGATTACTACCACATGGATCAGGTGATACTAAGCCCTGAAAATCGCAGCTATTCAGCATCCTATTGGGCAAAAAGAAAAATGGCTCCGTCTTGTTTATTGTATTATGTAGGAGTTAATAAAAAAATAAAAAAACTACTACACCATAATCTATTTTTTGATACCGACTTCAATCTTCATTCTAAAGAAATTTACACCACCCCTTGTTGGCCAACAAAACCACTATTTTATGCTTCTGCTCCCAGTAAAACAGATCCTTCTGTTGCGCCAGATGGGTGTGAAAACTTATTTCTTTTAATTCCTATTGCACCCGGATTAGAGGGCGACAATGAGGAATTGCGAGACAAATATTTTGAAATGATTATTAAAAGGTTGGAGCAGCAAACTGGAGAATCTATTCTGCCTTTTGTGGTCTATAAACGCAGTTATAGTGTGAGGGATTTTAAAGAAGATTATCATGCATTTAAAGGGAATGCCTATGGATTGGCTAATACTTTGGATCAAACCGCTATTTTAAAACCTAGCTTAAAAAGTAAAAAACTTGAAAATTTATTTTACGCAGGTCAATTAACGGTGCCTGGACCAGGTGTTCCTCCAAGCATAATTAGTGGAAAAGTAGCAGCTATGCAAGTAGTTAAAGAATACGGTAATGGCTAATACATTTGTTTCTGAAAATTTTTTATTTATTTTTGATTGAATTAAAAACAAATTTGCGCTTTCTTATATTATACCTATACAACTAATATTTTCAGCTATTTTTACCTTTCAATGAAATCACTTTTCGACAAAATCTCAATTAGAAGTAGCAGGTTGGTTACTAAAGCTTATAGTACATCCTTTTCATTGGGAATTAGTTTTTTGTCGAAACGATTTCAAGATCCCATTTACGCAGTTTATGGCTTTGTCAGGCTGGCCGACGAAATTGTTGATTCTTTTCATGGTTATCCAAAAAGACAATTGTTGGAAGAATTCAAAGAGGAAACTTTTAAAGCTATTAATAGGGGAATTAGCACCAATCCAATTCTAAACAGCTTTCAGCAAGTTGTGCATGAATACAACATTGACCATTCTAGTATTGAAACTTTTTTAAAAAGTATGGAAATGGATTTAATGTTAAATACATACACGCAAGATGGTTATGAAAACTATATTTTAGGATCTGCCGAAGTGGTTGGATTAATGTGTTTGAGGGTTTTTGTTGAAGGAGATAACCAGCAATATGAAAAGCTTAAACCCTATGCAATGAAATTAGGTTCAGCCTTTCAAAAAATAAATTTTTTACGCGATTTCAGAGTTGATAAAGAAGATTTAGGGAGGATTTACTTCCCTCAAATGAAGGAAAATGATTTCACAGAGGAAGTAAAAAAAGAAATTGAATTAGACATTCTTAAAGATTTTGAATCTGGCTATCAAGGCATTAAACTCCTGCCAAAAGACACTAGGTTTGGAGTTTATGTTGCTTATATTTATTACTCTAGGTTACTAAATAAAATAACCCAGTTGCCCGCTCAAAAAATAATAGAAGAAAGAATTCGAATAAGTAATAAGCAAAAATATGCTTTATTTTTTGGCTCTTATTTAAGGCACAGCCTTAATATGTTATAGTGAATAGCATGCTTTATTTGTTTTCTTGCCTGATCCTATTAACCCCTAAAATTGATAAAGATTTACTTAACATGCGCGCTGAATATTACCAAGCCATCAAAAGCGAGGAAATTGCAATTAAGTTAGACAAAGAATTAGGCGCAATTAGCAATAAAACTTTTTTACAAATGGGCTATTTTGGCGCAAATAAAATGATACTTGCCAAATTTGCCTTTTGGCCTAATGCCAAATATACTTTGTTTGTTGAGGGTAAAACGCTGTTAGAAGAGGCTATTAAAAGCGACCGAAAGAATATTGAATTAATTTTCTTGCGTTATCCCGTTCAGCTGAACGCACCATCCTTATTAGACTATAATCAAAATATGGAAATCGACAGAAAAACACTCATTAGCCAAGTAAAATCAATAAAAGACGAAGATTTGAAAACCCGAATTTTGGTGTTTTTATTAAGCGAAGGAAAATTAACGGAAGTGGAAAGGAAAGCCATTCAATGAGTCCCGAAATGGTAATTCTTGTTGATGAAAACGATAACCAAATTGGGTTCATGGAAAAACAAGAAGCGCATGAAAAAGGGCTGCTCCATCGAGCCTTCTCTGTTTTAGTCTTTAATTCAAAGGGAGAGCTTCTGTTACAACAAAGAGCCTTAAATAAATACCATTCAGGTGGCTTATGGACCAATACCTGCTGCTCTCACCCTCGCCAAGGAGAAACAACCCAGGAAGCGGCCCACCGGAGATTAAAAGAAGAAATGGGCTTCGATTGCCCGCTCAAACTTCATCAATCATTCATCTATAAAGCGCCGTTCGAAAACGGACTAACCGAACATGAATTAGACTATATTTATATTGGGGAATACAATGAAAACCCCCAATTTAATCCCTTAGAAGTGCATACTTTTAAATGGATTTCTATGGCCGAATTATACGCTCAGTTAACATTAGAACCGAAGCAATTTACTGTTTGGTTTAAAATGATAATGAATCATTATTGGACTGATAAGTAGTGTTTTAAAATCATTTTTCCTTTCAAAATAGGCAATTTTAACTTTGTTGCCACTACAATTGGTGGTTTCAATGCCATTAATCATGCATTTTTTCATAATATTCCTTCGAAAATTGTATTTTTGCACTTTATGAGTGTACGTCAAGAGAAGTTTGCCGGTTTAATCCAACAACACCTAGCAGAAATTTTCCAACGCAATTCTGAATATGTTAACAGAGAATTTGTTACTATCAGTAAAGTGGAGATTTCGCCAGATTTGGGTTATGCCAAAGTTTATATTAGCCTAATTAAAAAAGAAGGAAGAGGTGCATTGATGAATTGTGTGAACCTACACAACCCTCAAATAAGAAAACAATTGGCCACAAAGGTGCGAAATCAAGCCAGAATAGTTCCAGAACTCAACTTTTTACTTGATGATAGTCTTGATTATGTATTCCACATGGATGAAGTAATGAAACGCATTAACGAAGAAGACGAAAGAAAAAGAAACGAAAACAATTAAATTACTAGTTTTATCCAATGAATTACGATCCAATTAAAAAAGACCTCGGTATAGTTTTTAATCAAAATGCCTTTTTAAGAAAGATATTTTACTCCCTCTTAGATTTGCTATTACTGCGTACTTGGCATGTTCACAGAGAATTAAAATTGTGGATGAAAAACAATTCTTCTGCCCTTATTTTAGACGCGGGATCGGGCTTTGGTCAATATAGTTTCTACATGGCTAAACAAAGCAAGCAATATAAAATTGATGCTGTTGATGTAAAAGATGACCAAATAGCAGATTGCAACCAATTTTTTAATAAATGTAACCTTGACAACGCTACGTTTGCTATAGGTGATTTAACCAAGCCAATTGCTCAAAACAAATACGACCTGGTAATGTGCGTAGATGTAATGGAACATATTTTAGAAGATGTTACCGTGTTCAAAAACTTCAATCAAGCAATGAAACCGGGAGCAATGCTGTTAATTTCAACACCTAGCAACCAAGGAGGTAGCGATGTACATGAAGAAACCGGGGAAAGTTTTATTGGTGAACATGTACGCGATGGGTATCCTGTTGAAGAAATGGCAGAAAAACTAAAGCAAGCTGGCTTTGCCAAAATGGAGATTTTATACAGCTATGGAAATCCTGGTAAAATTGCTTGGCGTTTAAGCATGAAATACCCGATGCTCATGCTCAATACCAGTAAAATGTTTTTTGTCTTAATTCCATTCTATTATATACTTACCTATCCTTTTAGCTTCTTGTTAAATTGGATAGATACCAACACAACCCATAAAACAGGTACTGGCTTAATTGTAAAAGCTTGGAAATCCTAAAATGAAAGTTGAACCTACCATTTAAAATAGCTAGTCGGTATTTTTTTTCTCGCAAAAAACGCGGTGGCTATAATGCCATTTCATTAATCTCCTATATCTCCTTATTGGGATATGCCGTTGGAGCCGCCGCTTTACTAATAGTACTTTCGGTATTCAATGGTTTTGAGGGTTTGTTCACAAAAATGTATAGCAATTTTGATGCAGATTTTCAGGTACTCCCACAAACAGGAAAAAGCATTTTAATAAAAGATATCCCTATTAACCAGATAAAAGAAAAATCTTGGCTTAAGGGAGTTTCTGCTGTTTGGGAAGAAAATGCGCTACTCCGCTATAATGGCAAACAAACAATTGCTACTATTAAAGGCGTGGATCAAAACTACCTCGAAACAAATCCACTAGATAGCCATTTGCTTAGAGGATCACTTATGCTTCAAAATGGCGATACTTCATTCGCAATTATAGGTCAAGGAATCGCATACCAATTAGGGGTAGATCCAGATGATCAATTTCATTATTTGGGGGTTTACCTGCCCAAAAAAGGCGACATAGACATGCTGAATCCCGAAGGGGCTTTTGCCCACGGACTTATTTTTCCGGTTGGTGTAATTGGCGTCCAAGAGGAGGTTGATAATAAATTTGTGCTGTTGCCGCTCAATTATATTTTTAATCAAATTGGTGATAGCACACATATTAGTATGCTCGAAATTAGAGTGCAAGAAGGCCAAGACTTGTCAGCAGTAAGAGCTGATTTAACAAATTTAGTAGGACCAAATTACACCCTAAAAAATCGATTTGAACAGAGAGAAGGTTTTTTTAAAGTGATGCAGTCAGAAAAAAGTATTTCCTATTTCATTTTAGTCTTTATTTTATTAATTGCCGCTTTCAATACTATTGGTTCTTTGTATATGTTGGTAATAGAAAAAAAACGCGATTTGCGTGTTTTGTCAACCTTAGGCTTAACCCCAAATAAAGCATCTCAGATTTTTATTTATCAAGGACTTTATATTGCCATAGTTGGGGGCTTATTAGGCTTGGCAATAGGCTATAGTATCTGTTGGGGACAGCAAGAGTATAATTGGGTAGCACTACAAAGTAATGGAAGTACTATGATAAGTGCCTATCCTGTAAATGTAAAATTTTACGATACACTTAAAGTGTTTTTCACACTGCTAGCTATGGGTGTAATTACCTCGCTTTATCCTGCATGGAAAGCAAGAGAAATTGTAAAAGAGTAATTAGGGTTTCTCCCTATAAACAACTTCCAAAAGTGTTTGTCCAACTGCCTTTAAAGTATTTCTATCAATAACACTTAACTTATCGTTTATGGTGTGCCAATGGGCCGGAAACCGGCTATCTGTACCTTCTGTATAATGAATGATATCTATGGTGGGGATGCCTGCTAATTCGTTGATGTATTTATGGTCATCTGTGATATAACCCCCTTGGTAGTAATAAAAGTAATTGGTAAATCCCAATTGAGTGGCCTGATCCCAAACTTTTCTTAAAACTGGTTCTGCATATTTCATGCTAAATCCCTCCCAAATAAAGCGCGCATTATAGGCGCCAACCATATCTAATAAAACTCCATAATCTGCTTTATAGCCCGGCTTATGTTTATTCTTCGACCAATATTGTGAGCCCAAACAATAAGTATCTCCGCCTTGATCCGATTTTCCTAAATCTTCTGCATCTAAACAGATAAAATCAACGCCTATATCAGGCCTTTGGTCTTGCATCATTCTTGCCATTTCTAACATCACAGCAACGCCACTTGCACCATCATCGGCAGCATCTATTGCCTTGGTATGGTTTGCCGGATTTGGGTCGTTGTCTGCATAGGGTCTGCTATCCCAATGCGAACAAATTAGCACCCTTTTCTTTGCCTTAGTATTAAAGGAGGCTATGATGTTTTTTATTTGAAGTTTTCTTTTGTCCCAGTTGGTAACGACAGCCTTTTGCTCAATTACCTCATCGGCGTATTTTCTAAATTCTGCAGCCAAATAGTTTCCACATTTAGTATGCGCCACGCTATTGCATACACGTGGACCAAATGACACCTGCTTCTCAATAAATAAAAATGCAGAATCTGCATTAAAATTTGGACTAACCTTTTGGTAAGTTGAAGCAGCCGGAGATTGCGTTTCGGCACTTTTATTTTTCTTGGGCTTGTCTTCACAAGAAGCAATCATAAAAATCAAAATAGCGGTGATTATAACTGTTAATTTCATTGGTGTAAAAATAACTATTTAACAACCTATTTACCTAAAAAAGCTTAATTTAAGCCCATAATTAATATAGTCTGTTTGGGAGTGTAAATTCAATTCCTATTTCAAGTATATTCGCAATTTAACTATGTAATATGAAAAACACATTACTCATTCTACTATGCTTTCTTGGTTTTTTTGGTTCAGCCCAGAACACCTATAACAGTTATTTAAAAGACCCCGCTAACTTTAGAGAGCACCCAATCGATATGCAAAAAATGATTGTGGAAGTTTCTTTCGATGCCCAAAAAGGCCAAGTGAATGGTAGTGTTAAACACCAGTTTAAGGTGTTACAAAAAACAGTTGATTCCCTTTTTTTTGATGCACCAGGCATCCAAATCTTAACTGCAACGCTTAACGGTTTGAACCTAAATTACCACATAATTCCAACTGGTGTCTGGGTAATACCCGTGCAAGCCTTTAAATGGGATCAAACAGGAGAAATTGTATTTACCTATACCGCAACACCTCGCAAAGGAATTTACTTTATTGGCTGGAATATTCCTGAACCAAAAGTTGCCGATCCATTTGCTGTACGCAAACAAATATGGACGCAAGGACAAGGCGTTGACAACCGCTATTGGATTCCTATGTATGATGACATGAATGATAAATTTATTACAGAAACGATCACCAGCTTTGATAAAAACTACCAAGTTCTAAGTAATGGAAAACTCCTAAGCAAAAAGACGAATAAAGATGGAACTATAACTTGGCACTATGCCATGAGCAAGCCTCACGCAGGCTATTTGCTCATGTTAGGGATTGGTAAATATGCAATTGCAACCGCAAAAAGTAAGAGTGGTGTGCCTTTGCAATTTTGGTATTATCCAGAATTTGCAAATAGAATGGAGCCTACCTTCAAACATTCCTCAATGATGATAGATTTCCTTGAAGCGCAAACAGGTATTCCTTATCCTTGGGAAAGTTATAGCCAAATTATGGTTCAAGACTTTTTATATGGCGCCATGGAAAACACAACAGCCACTATATTTGGCGATTTCTTTAATGTAGATGAAAGAGCATTTTTAGATAAAAATTATATAGGCGTAAATTGCCATGAACTTACCCACCAATGGTTTGGAGATTATATAACAGCAAGAGATGGAAGAGACACTTGGTTGCAAGAAAGTTATGCTACCTATTTTCCAAAACAATTAAGTAAGGTATTAGATGGCGATGACGAATGGAATTGGCAAAGAAGGGCTCATCAAAATTCAGCAATTGAAGCGGGTAAAAAAGACAATTTTGCGGTGAGGCATACCGCAGGAGGAACTGCACGAGTTTATCCCAAAGGCGCTGCGGTTATTAGCATGCTTTCTGACGTTCTTGGTGAAGAGCAATGGAAAAGAGTGCTTAACCATTATTTAAAATCCCATGCATATGCAAACGTAGAAACCAATGATTTGCAACAAGCCATAAAAGATGTTTTAGGGTTAAATTTAGATTGGTTTTTTGACCAATGGATTTATAGAGGGGGTGAGCCACATTACCTCGTGCACTATGAAGACCTTTCTTATAAAGACGGCAGCAGAGGTACTGAAATTGCCATTGAACAAATTCAAAAAATGGATGAAACTATCCATACTTTTAAAATGCCAATTACCCTTGAGGTTCATTACGTTGACGGCTCTGTTTCATCGGTTACCAGCATAATCAGTAATGAATTTGAGGTAATAAAAATAAATAACCCCAATCAACTAAATATTGCTTTCGTTCTGTTTGACCCAAATTCTATTGTGCTCAAACAGCTGAACTTTAAAAAATCTTTTGAAGAGCTTAAATTACAGGCAGATCAAGCCAAATTTATGCTAGATAGATACGATGCCGTTGTTGCCATGAAACAACTACCAATTGACCAAAAAAGAACTATTTTATTGAAGGTGTTGAATCAAGAAAAACATGAGGGTATAATCAATGAAATTATCAGCCAACTTGGATCAGACCAAAACAGCCAAAGTGCAATAAATAAACTAGCATCCTCACCAAAGTCTGCTATTCGCTATCATATCATTAAAATGCTTGAACCAACTAATCAAAACAAAAATCTGTTTGAAAAAGCACTCCTAGATAGCAGCTACGATGTAGTAAGGCTATCCTTAGAAAAGTTGTGCAGCCAATACCCTTTAGAGGTTAAAGACTTCTTATATAAAACATCGCAAATAGAGGGAATGAACCATTCTGTTCAAATAAAATGGTTGGAAATTAGCATCCTTAATAATGTGGAGGAGCTAAATGCCCGAAAAATTTTAACTTTATTTGCATCAGAAAATTATGAATTTAGAACTAAGATACTGGCTTTTGCTGCGTTAAAATCAACCAACACTTGTGACGAAGAAGTGGCTAGAAACCTTTTAATGGCTATTCTTTCTAACAATGGAAGACTATCTGGCCCCGCCACAGAATTAGCAAATTATTTTTGCAATAACCTAGTATTCAAAAAGGTTTTCAAATCAACTTTACTAAGCCAAAATTTTACTGAGCAAGAAAAAAATGTACTAACAAAAGCCTTATTTTTGTAGCCTAATAAACCTAATAAAATGAAAAAAATCATTACATTCTTTGTTATCATATTTTGTCTCACAAATGCCAAAGCACAAGTAAAACCATACTCAACTGGTAGCGGCGAACTTATTTTTTCTTTTGCCGATTATAAAGTTAACAATCAGCAAATAAATACGCCTGTTCGCTTTACTTGTTTTTTTCATTTGGGTATTTTTGAACACTTCGACTTTAGCGAACACGTTGGAATATATACTGGCGGTGCAATTAGAAATGTTGGGTTCACCTCAACCAAAGGTGACACTATGATGAAAAGAAGGAATTATTATATTGGTGTTCCGTTGGCCCTAAAAATTGGAAATCTTAAAAACGATACATACCTATTTGGTGGTGTTGAAGGCGAATTTGCATTCAACTATAAGGAAAAGGTTTTTGTAGACGAAAACAAATTGGACGATTTAAAATTTAGCACCTGGTTTAGCGAAAGAACAAACGCCTTTTTACCTAGTGCTTTTGTTGGAGTAAATTTAAAAAGTGGCTTGAACCTTAAGTTTAAATACTATTTAAGGGATTTCTATAACAAAGATTATACAGCCCAAGGAGTTAAAATATACGACAATACAAAAAGCCAAATGTTTTATTTCTCTTTAGCCATGAATATTAGAACAATTACCACTACAGGCAAAACCTATAACAAAGGTTTGTAGTTATTTAAACCCGTTTTGTTCGTCCTCTTTATTGAAATAAAAGTTTATTGTGTTAGTTTGCGGTTAAAGGTTTAGTGCCAATAATACGTAAATAGTAAGGTGGCGTATAGTTGCTG
Source organism: Bacteroidota bacterium (assembly GCA_947485745.1). Classification (GTDB taxonomy): domain Bacteria; phylum Bacteroidota; class Bacteroidia; order UKL13-3; family UKL13-3; genus B1. The sequence continues at coordinate 8,541 of CANKQY010000002.1, read as the reverse complement.
CTTATTGGGCTTGTAACTGCCCGTTAAATAGAATTATAGTTAAAGGTTACGTTACCGCTTGAAAAAATTAATTTGACGAGCAGAGACTATATTACGATCAAGTCAAATAGGAATTTTCATTCAATTACCTATTTTCAAAAAGAAAAAACACAGGAATGTTTTATGAAAAACAAGACAAAAAAATGTGCAAGTGCTTTAAATCTCTCTTCTATTTTGAGAAATAATGCACTTGCACACTTAAAAATATGTAAATTTTTTAGTCTTCGCTTCTACTTAACGTGTAGATAACTAAACCAAAGCCAATTTTATTTATTGCATCAGCTATATTGTAAACAATATCCATTGCGTGTGAAGCAGCAGCTGGATCAGAAACTAATTGAATTCCAAACAAACCACCTGGTGTGCCTAAAATGTAACCCAATGGATAAATTGCCCATCCTACTAAAACAAACCATCCCAATACCCTAGTTGCTTTTGCAACTTGAACACCTGCTGTTTGAGCCAAATTAGCCACTTCTCCAAACCAAACTAGGTAAACAATGTAGAAGTAAGCAGCACCAGAAACAACACCCCACATAACACTGTTGCCTCTGTCTATTGTTTCGCCAAAATAGCCAGTTACAAGCATTACCAAAGAAGCAAAAATCAATTTCCAAAGCAAGCCAATTTTAGCACCCGCCTTTTTAGTGATAAGGTAAAACTCAACACACATCAACGGCACAGTAAGAATCCAATCAACATATCTAAAGAATGTTGGTGAATCTCCGGTTTCCAAATTGTAACCTCTCATGTAGTAGTAATGTACTGCTGCAATAAAGGTGATTAAACCGGAAACTAAAACAGAAGTTCTCCATTTTTGAGATGTTGTGCTTAACTCAAAAAAGAAAAACACAGATGCGGCCATCATGGCCATTGTTCCGATAAAAAACGTGAACGCCACGTAATTATCACTTGCGATTTTTAAATGTTCCATAAATATATTTATGTTTTTTGCCTACTCTTGAGGATTTTCGGATTCTCCCCGTTTTTTTACTTGGTATCTGGATTCCAATACCTCAAATGAACATCATATCTTTTAATAAGTTTTGTCATATTTTATATTTTTAGAAAATTATGACAAAACAGTGAAACTGTCCTATTTTTTAGAATCATAAAAAAACTCCTTCCCGCTCAATTGATAAAACTTATTCATAGCTATAACGTGCGGGAAGCTGATGCAGGAAATAAAAATGAAAAAAGTTTTCATCCATTCGTCTAAGGAAGATTTCAAAGTAAAACTGTCGAAATAATAAAGTAGGAGCCCAAAAAGTATAAAAGCGCCAAGGTTAAAGGGCAATGCTTTTACAAAGATTTGCTTATTACTTAGGTGTAAACCCTTTTTTATGTGTGTCCAGCCATTTAAGCTATGTTGCCCAATAAAATATATTCCAAATGAGGTAATAAGGGGTAGTTGGACGCAAAACAATAAAATTGTTGCGCTTATGAACATGGCTAATCTACGTTCCCAATAGGCCCATAACATTGCTATAATGACTAGCGCCATGGTTATCGCCATACTTACCTTATTTGTTAGCGGTATAGTATTTACTTTCATGTTACCTAAAATTTGATTTGTTTCGGGTAAATGGCCCAATAATAAAATGCCTAAAAGCAGTATTCCCCATATCCAATTATTTAAGGGTCTCTTTTTTTTAAATTGCCATTCATACATATCGGCCTCCCCAAAATGCCAAGCAGAGTAGATTAGAAAAAAGAGCAATGCCAGGTTGGGAACAAATAACCAAACTAATAAAAACACAGATGCCTTGCTCAAATAGCTCATGACAAATACAAGACTTATGTTTTGTTTTTGTTTCTCTTTAACTAATAAGTGATCAACTGCGCCGTGTGGTATTCCTAAAAAAAACAAGCCTGTAATAAAAACTCCTGTTTGTATTGGTTCAAATATTACTGGCATATTTATACGTATGGCCAAAATTACTAGGGTAAATAGGAATAAAAAGATTGGAGCAGCCAAATTTTGAAAGCGCACTTTTACGTCAAAATGCCATGCTATTAAAAAAGGTTTTATGGGTAGACTAATTAATATTTTTATGTCTTGCAATAGGGATGTTTTTTCATCTAAAAACTGCAAAACATTTATCAATTTATTCTTGTCAAACAAGGCTTTAAAAATGCCACTACCTGCTTCTGGATGGTTATTTAATATGAGTAGCAATAACCTATCATAAAATCGAAACCTATTTGGACTCACTTGTTTTATTGGTGATGTTACCTTTTGCATGCCTTTTGCCAATGTTTCAGCGTGTTTAAACATGTTTTTAAAGGCATAACCTGTGCTAGGCTTTATCGCTCCGTTTCTTCCACCAATTGCTACCAAACCTGGCAGCGTATTTTGCGAAATTCTCACAGTGCTCATTGGTAGGCAGCCAGTTTCAATATGTGATATGGTGCTGGTCCCAAACCGTTTTATTATGTATTCATTTAATATAGGTTCAGCGCTAATAGGATCAAGGATTTCTTTGCCAAATCTTGTTAATTCTACTAGGATTTTACCAGAATCGTAAGGTAATACATAAATAAACTGGGTATTACCTTGTTGGTCTATCCTAAAATCCATTAAATCGATGGCCTGTTTAGTTTCTCCTTTATTTTCTGGTTGTATCACATATCCTATAAACGACTGCTTTAGGTGAACCTCGTTTTTTTGAGCTGGTAAATAGGCGGGTGGCCGGCTGTCAAAAACTTTTGTAGATTGCCAAATTCCTTCCTCTGTTGTAACTTCAAGCCCTTCATTTATTGCCTCAATACTTATAACATTTGTTTGTATTCTTTGGATGTGATAATTATCCAAGATTCTTCGCATTTCATGGTAAACATCAATGCTAGCTATTTGCATGTATTCCAGAGGTTTAATAGATTCTGGCGCTTTTCCATTTACGCACATTTCTTTCCATTTCTGGCTTATTAAATGTTTACAATTTATACTTATTTCATCTGTAGGTTTTGCCCAAAAACAGTATGTTTTGTCATTGTGAGTCTTGGAATCTGGATCAATCACCAAAATTTTTTTGTTTTTTAACAAGCCTCTTCGCTCCATGCTCATCAGCAAAAGCGTTGCTGATGCTCCTGCACCCGCAAACAAATAATCAAATTCTGGGTATATTGTGCTTTTCAACTTTTATTTAACTCGTTTTTTTGTTTGATGGAACCTAAAAATTTGACGTTCTAACACTTCTGTTTGTATAAATGTTTTAACTATTTTTTGAAAAGAGCCGGTCTGTTGCATATATATTAACATTTACTTTGTGCCCAAAAGCTCCGCAGCTATCGAAGCAACTTCTGATGCTGCTTCTTTTGGTAAATATGCAGTATCGCTGATGCCTGAAACCACTCGCGTAATATCATGATCGATTTTTCCGCGGCAACTCCAATTTATTGCTGGTGCGGCAGTTATATATACGGAGAAGTTGCGGTGTATAGTGCCGGGGCGCTCGCCAATAATATGTATAACACAATGCTTTTCCAATCCCTCTTTTCCAAAAAGTAGCTCTCCAACCTCGTAGCCTGCGCGCACACGTCCGTTGCGAATTACAATGGGCGCTTCGGCAATAGATAAGTTGAGAGAAGCTAAATTTTTGTAAACAAGAGGTAAAAATATTTCGAGATGCCCTTCATCCATAATTGATCGGGTATTCAGGCCGTCCGAAATGATAATTTGCACATCAGGTGCGCGCTTTTTGTGTAAGCTTTGAATTACTAATGAACTTTCGGGTGAAACACGCTCACCGCTAGCTGGATGATAAACATAGTCAATTCTATTGGCCGACATAGAAGCTATTACTATAGAATTTCTAATGGTCTTAAGATAGGATGGCTCCCATTCAGTCCACAAACAATATTTTGCATCTTTATATAGCTCGCGAACTTCGAGGTCTAGTGCAGGCTGCATTTGCCATGTCTCTTCTCCAAATCCTTCGGCAATAGGTACGCCGCGTTTTCGGACCCGTTCTATGGCTGCTTTACCTTCAAACAGTATTGATTCATCGCTTCGCTTATCGCCCTTTAACCTACAATAGTGCAAATAAACTTGGGTGGGCTCACCAAAAAAGGCTGTTGGTTTATTGTCTGAGCCAATTATATCAATACGCTTAAAAAACTCCCACATCGCATCATTTACTTTATAGCCAAATTGCTCGCGCACCCTAACATGGTCGGCAAAAGAAGTGGTAAGGTAGCTGAGCATAGGGTCGTTTTTGGTTGGTAAAGCCATGAAATAGGCCGGATTGGCTGGCATAATCTTATCGATGCACCAATCAAGATCATCTAAGGTAACATCCATGTGCAGCGTTGTGCAAATGTCTAGCCCAATAGTAAGTCCATGTAGCTTGCCCATAACAAGGTCTTCTAAGCAGCAACGGACAAGTTGTTCCTTGGTGCGAAATACTTCCGGACCTATAAATCCAGCTACATCGTTAAGAAATACCCAAGGTTCAATATTGTTGTTTTTTTGCCTTTCAACGCGTTGCTTCAGTGCACGTAAAAAACCGTATTTGCGAGACTCGTGCACTACCATATCGAAACCCTCGCCGTGGCCGTTTGTGGCGTCGGCTCCTTGGCCTGTCTCTGCATAGAGTCCATATCGGTTTCCTTGCCGTGCATCGGCATGTGCCTGCATTTTTTCTATTGTTACATCGAATGTTTGATTAGCCTCAGCCGTTCCTGCGAGGCTCTGAAACCAAATACCCGTGGTACCTGGCTGTTTACTTTCAACATGCGATTGAATATCAATATGTGAAAGCACACAATTGGGCATCGTACTTTCTAGCTTAAAGGTAACTAGCAAATCATGCAGTGCCGATTCAATACGTGCCACCATAACTGGATCGCTCGAGACGGGGTTGGTTCCTAGCACCAAATCTCCGACACCATAAGACCAAGCATCAAACACCTGCCAAACAATATCTTCGATATTATCGGTTGGCGAGTTAGGCTGCACCCTTGCACTAACATAACCTTTTGCTCCAATATTACTATTAGGTAGTGGGTTAAAAACTTTGCTACTAATACATATTAATTCGTCGTTGGTCAGAAGTTTTACAACCAAAGCAATAACGTCACTTGATAGTGCCGGCATTACCAACTTAATGGCATCTTCATCCGATTCAAGTAAGAAGTTTTTTAATTGACGAAAATTCATGCTCATGACCTTTTTGTCAAATACCGTAGAGTTTTGAATAAGGTCATATTGTTCGTCTTTAAAAATCGGATGCACGAAGACGTCTGACAGCAGTGTGTTAGCTATTAGCGTGCGCGCAGAACTTCTTGCAGCCTCATTAGCAGCTGCAATACCAGCAATTTGATCACCTTCTTTGAAGTCGTTTGCAGCACCTACCAAACGCTTGTATAAGCTAATGTCAAATCCTCCCGTAATTCGACGGATGTATGTAAAAATGTCTTCATCATTAAGCGATTCCTTTAAGTCAATCAGCTTATATCGAGGAGAGCCTGGTAAACCTAAAACTTGAGATTTGGTAAGTACCATAGAGATGCTTATTACTCCTAATTGAAGCAAGAAATCTCGACGAGGAGTGGATTTAGAAACAGCTGCCTGTTGCACTACTGTTTGCTTTATCCTACTGTGGTTGAAGTCAAATCTAGTCATATTCGTTATACAGTAGTCTTGTTTGTCTTTTTAGGATTAGCGATAAAGGTTTACAGCTACAAGTTGGCGATTTCGGAGCGTTATACTGTCTGCCATCAGCGAACTTGTTAATAAAACAAAGCTTAATTTTGCAGCTGAACTGATACTTTCTTACTAGTGTTAGTAGTTGTTCTCTCTGTCAACTGTCGATATACACCATTCCACAATTCAATTCTTTGTTTTAATGAGTTTATAACTGATTCCTCCGCTTCTTTCCAATATTGTTCATTGTCTTTACAGAGATTGGCTGTCATTTGTATAGCAAGATGACTATGGTGGTCACCATCAACTTCAATGTGCCTTTCAATATAATATTTAAAGATAGAAATGTCGTCAGGAAAGTTCTTGTGCATTTCGTTTATTATGGAGATAAACATGCCTGGGATTAAGTCTTCACGACCAAAAGTGAAAATAGCTGATTGCAGATAATCTTTGCCACTTTCAATCACTTTAAAAGTAAAGTCAACAAAATCTTTTGCTTCCTTTGGAGTTTCTGAAGACAAATAGGCGGAGTCAAAGTCGCCAGTATTTTTTAACACATCTATAAAAACTTCAATTTTAGAAGTGTTCGCACCACATTGTTTCATAGCATCCAAATACAATTCAAAATGACTTTTCCTTATGCCATTTGGGTCAACGTCAGATTCTTCGCCTACAACAATTTCGTTAATAAGATATCTTGTATCTGCTGTTCCTTTGGGAAACCAAGGCGCAGATGTGCAAGTTAAGTTGCCTTGTAGCGTTTTTAATAAAGACATAAAATCCCAAACAGCGTATACGTGGAATTCCATAAATACTTTCAAATCGTCTATGTTCTTAATTGCTGAATAAACTTTATGATTAATGATCTCTTGTCTTAAGGGTTCAATTGCCTTTTTGATTTTTTCAATTTGAGTTGTCATTATTGCTTTTTTTAGTCCTAGATTAACATTTTAAATTAATTAATGTTTGGATTTCCCTGTTTTCGTTTTTGTCGTATTTGTATTGTTTATAGGTAAGCCCTCGTTAATGCTGAAGTCTGCTAGAATTACCGCTAACTTTTTCGGGATTGGCGAAGGGTTTTATTTTCATTACAATTGTGTCTGCAGTGCGTTTTTTCTCCTTAAAATTATCGCCAATTTCTATGTCTCGGTCTTCCCTTGTTTTATAACTCAGTTTATGTTGTTTTTTTCATTCCTCAATTTCATTGCTTTCTTGAGCTTCTTCTGCTAACTTCTTTTCAAATTTATTGTGTATAAAAAGCATTGAAAGTCCAAATAAAATAGCAAAAACAATCAGTACATTATTAATGATACCACTAACAGAAAATGATATTCGAATTAATATAGTTGAAATTATAAAGCCTGAATTTCTAATAACTTTGTGGAACTCGTCTGTGTGGAAAAATGAAAATAACAATAATATTACATCAGCAATAATCAGGATATTGAAAAACTGTTCAAAGAAAATATTATTGATGTTCTTGAAAGAAATAGCGTTGCTTTCAAGTGGCTGAAAGATACCAATACTCCAATTTAAGAATGAATATATTGCGATAATTAAAAGTACAGGCACAAGGGATATAGCTATCCCTTTTTTTGCATTTATAAATTTTGAAACACTTGAAATGTGGTTTTTATTATTTTCATTGGCTCTGTATACTTTGGTTCGTTGAACATGGAATAGAAAAATTAAATAGAATAATAACACGGATGCTACTAGGTCATAAGTAAACTGCAAATCATTTTTAACGTTAAACCAATTAGGCGTAAGTGATAAATCTGAAAGGTCTTTAAACAATCGCCTGATAATTACTAGGGCGATAATTTCATACTGCTTTGAGATATAAGTAGAGGTAGATTTTGGGAGATAGTAAATTAAAAGATACACCTCGTAAACCAATATAAAAGAAAAGGGGGTATAAATTGCGGCAATAGGGTTTTTTAATAAGTTTGATGGTTCATTAAAGATTATGACATTAAAATGTATCAATCCAATCATTAATAGGTGAATGATAAAACTCACTAATGCAATCCACAAGATAACCTGTTCACTCTTTTCTTTCGTTTTTTTTGAAAGAAGTTTTTGATACAGTTTTTCCAAGAGTTTTGATAAATCCATATTGGTTTCTTTTATTAAAATAATCTATTATTCATGGTTATTTGTAATTTGAGAATGACCACTAGTTTTTTGCGCAAGGGGGTCTTCACCATTACGTTTAAACGGAACCTTGTTTGAAAGTCTCCCTTCACGAGGCTCTTCTAGTTTCATTACGAATGTATTTAAACATAATGAATTTACAAATAAATGATAATTTCTCTAATAATTGACCTTAGATCATTTGCTAATTATTCCAACCTTATCAACTTCTTGTATAGTTGCATTACACTGAATTTGCTGGCCATAAATTTTTCTAATTTGTTTCCATTAAAATGTCGATTTTCGTTTGATGAGAAAATTAATCCTATTCCTCGGCTATGTTTTATTTTATATCAGCGGCCTTTTGGCTCAAACAGAAAACGATTGGCTTAGCGGTTTTAAATTTGAAAAGGATACCGTTTACTTCCTGTTTGCAGAAGATATTTATCAAATAAAAGCGCAAGGGATTGTTGTTACTGGTGCGTTTCGTGGCTGGAGCCAGGACTTAAAAGACCCTACGTGGAGACTAAGTCCAGTTGGAAACGGAAAATGGAAACTCGCTGTTTTCAACACCAACTATGAAAAAGTAAAACCCGCTATGCCTTTCAAATTCAGAACCCATGAGGGAAAATGGATGGACCCTCCCAAATCTGCCCCAAATATTGAAGGCGGAAACCTGGTATTTTTAAAAGGTATTGTTCCCCTTTCTGCAGAGGCTA
>CANKQY010000001.1 GCA_947485745.1 Bacteroidota bacterium | reverse complement strand
TTGGTATTTTGGCTTCTTGTGGAGGCTCAAATACCGTAGAAAAAAAGAAGGAACAAATTGAAAAATTGAAGACTAAACAAACTGAAATAACTTCTCAGATTAGAACTTTAGAGGAAGAGATTTTGGCCTTGGGTGATACTTCTAGCGCTAACACCGATAAGGTAAAGTATGTGATGGTAACTCCTATTGCGAACACCAGTTTTGATCATTATATTGATGTTCAAGGTAGGGTAGATGGCGACCAAAATACCACCATTAGTGCAAGAGCAATGGGACCAGTAATTCGTGTATTGGTGAAAACTGGTGATATGGTAAGAACTGGTCAAGTGTTGGCCGAATTAGATGCTGAAATTGTTAAAAGACAAATGGATGATTTAAAATTGAGCCTGAAGTTTGCTACTGAGGTATACAATAAACAAAAAGCTCTTTGGGAAAAAGAGGTGGGTACAGAAATTCAATACCTCACAGCTAAAAATAACAAAGAATCGTTAGAGCAAAAGTTAAATACGCTCAATGAAAACTTAGATATGTATAGTATTAAATCGCCAATTAATGGATCCATTGATGAGGTGTTTGCTAAGATTGGCCAAAATATTGCACCTGGTATGCCTTGCTTTAGAGTCGTAAATTTCAACAATTTAAAAGCCAAAGCAGATGTTGCCGAAACTTATGCAAGTCAGATTCGTGTAGGTAATTTGGTGAAATTGATGTTCCCTGATATAGAAAACAAAGAGGTTGTTTCTTCAATCTCTTTTACTTCTAGAGTTATTAATCAGATGAACCGTACTTTTACCATTGAGGCAACTTTACCCACTGGCAAAGATTTTATTCCTAATATGATTTGTGTGTTCAAAGTAATGGATTACCAATCAAAAAATGCCCTGGTAGTTCCAGTTAATACCATTCAAAAAACTGAAAACAACAGTTATGTGGTAGTGGCTCAAATAGTAAATGGTAAGCAAGCTGCGTTGAAAAAAGAAGTTAAAATTGGTAAAATTTACCAAGATAAGGCAGAAATAATTTCTGGATTAAAAGCCGGAGATATACTGATTACGACTGGTTACCAAGATTTGAACGACAATGATTTGATTAAGTTTTAATTCAATAAATTAGTAATAATCAACTACGCATGCTTGACAAAATCAAAGACTTTAAGCCTTCCAGTTGGGCTATAAATAATAAAACGAGTGTTTATATAATGACCATCATTATTACCCTTGCTGGTATATTGAGTTATATGAACTTACCTAAAGAACAATTTCCTGAAGTAGTATTTCCTCAAATTTTGGTGAATACTATTTATGCAGGTACTGCTCCAAAAGACATGGAGAATTTAGTGACCAAGCATATCGAAAAACAAGTAAAATCAATTAATGGGGTAAAGCAAGTAAATAGCAGCTCTATTCAAGATTTTTCAATGATCAATATTGAATTCAATACCGATGTAGATGTGCCTGTTGCCAAGCAAAGGGTAAAAGATGCAGTAGATAAAGCACGAAAAGATTTGCCAAATGACCTTACCCGCGAACCAGAGGTTATTGATATCGATGTGTCTCAAATTCCAATCATGAATGTACATCTTTCCGGTGATTATCCATTAGATAAATTAAAAGATTATGCAGATGATTTAAAGGATAGAATTGAAGGTTTAAAAGAAATAACTCGTTGCGATATTGTTGGGGCACTAGACAAAGAAATTCAGGTAGATGTAGATATGTATAAAATGCAGGCTGCAGATATTACGATGCGCGATATTGAAAATGCCATCAAATATGAAAACATGACCATTTCTGGTGGTCAGGTAAAAATGGATGGATTAAAGCGATCTATCAATGTATTTGGGCAATATACAGAGTCAAATAAAATTGGAGATATCATCATTCGTTCTGGAAGTGGCGCTACCATTTACTTAAAAAACATTGCTGTTATTACCGATGGTTTTAAAGAAAAGGAGAGCTACTCTCGCTTAGACCATGATAATGTAGTTACTTTAAACGTAATCAAGAAAAGCGGTATGAACCTAATAGACGCTTCAGATAAAATTAAAGAAATTTCTAAGGAGATGCAAGAGGAGCATTTCCCAAAGGGCTTAAAGCTTACCATAACAGGTGACCAATCAGATAAAACCAAAGTTACCTTAGATGATTTGATCAACACAATTATTATTGGTTTCATTTTGGTTACTATTATTTTAATGTTTTTCATGGGTACCACCAATGCTATTTTTGTGGCAATGTCTGTTCCTCTTTCTATGTTTATTGCCTTTATGTTTATGCCAGTAATTGGCTTTACCTTGAATATGATTGTGTTGTTTGCATTTTTACTTGCATTAGGTATTGTTGTGGATGATGCCATTGTGGTAATTGAAAATACACATCGAATATTTGACCATGGTAAGGTGCCTATTGTAAAGGCAGCTAAGATGGCTGCAGGAGAGGTATTTTTGCCAGTTTTATCTGGTACATTAACTACCTTGGCACCTTTTATTCCATTGGCATTTTGGCAAGGTGTTATAGGTAAATTTATGTTTTACCTGCCAATCACACTCATCGTAACTTTATTGGCTTCTTTATTAGTTGCCTACATCATTAACCCAGTTTTTGCCGTTGATTTCATGAAACCACATCATGAGGGTGATGAGAAAAGAAAAGTTACCAAAGGATTTAAAATTACCTCCATAGTTTTTGGCGTCATCATTTTACTTTCTTACGTAGCTAAAAACTGGGGTTTAGGAAACTTTGTACTTACCTTTTATGGTTTATACTGTTTGAACCGATTTGTATTACATCAAGTAATTGAAAAATTCCAGAACAAAACATGGCCATCGGTTCAAGAAAAATACAAGCGAATTTTATTGGTTATTTTGGAAGGCAACAAGCCTAGATGGATTTTAGTTGGAACAGTTGTTTTATTTTTCGTTTCAATTGCCTTAACTGCTATTAGAAGTCCTAAAGTTGAGTTTTTCCCTCAAAGTGAACCTAACTTTGTATTCACTTATATTTCATTACCAATTGGTACCGACCAAGTATATACTGATTCCATAACACATATTATCGAGGATAAAATATTTGCTGTGGTTGGTGATAGCAATCCTATTGTTGAATCTGTCATTTCTAATGTTGCAGTTGGTGCTAATAATCCGCAAAGTTTCGATTTTAGTGTGAGTCCGCATTTAGGTAAAGTTACTGTGGCTTTTGTTCCATTTGGTAGAAGAGATGGCCAGAGCACTGTAGTTTATTTAGACAAGATAAGGGAGGCTGTAAAAGGTATGCCTGGAGCAGAAATTACCGTTGAACAAGAACAAGGTGGTCCGCCTACTGGTAAACCTATTAATATTGAAATTACAGGAGATGAATTTGAGCAATTAACTGCTGTATCAAAGGATGTGAAGCGTTATTTAGATTCTTTGCAGATTCCTGGAATTGAAGAATTAAAATCGGATTTGCAAACCAATAAGCCAGAAATTGTTATTGAAATTGACCGCGAAAGGGCCAACCGTGAAGGTATTTCTACTGCAGTAATTGGTAAAGAATTACGTGATGCTATTTTTGGTGCAGAGGTTTCTAAGTTCAAAGATGCCAAAGATGATTACCCTATTCAATTGAGATACGCCTTTGACCAAAGAAACAATGTTAATGCTTTGATGAATTTAAAAATCACTTTCCGAGATATGAATATGGGTGGTTTAATTAGGCAGGTTCCTTTATCATCGGTGGCTAAAGTTAGCTATGGTAACACCTTTGGAGGAATTAAAAGAAAGAACCAAAAAAGACTTGTTACCATTTCTTCAAATGTTTTGAGTGGTTACAACGCAAATGAAATAGTTGATAAAATTAAAAAAGCAGTTAAAAGATATCCGCTTCCTCGATCAGTGATTGTGAACCTAACTGGTGAGCAAGAAAAACAAGCCGAAACAGGTGCCTTCCTTGGAAAAGCGATGCTAATTTCATTTGGTTTGATTTTCTTAATTTTGGTAACTCAGTTCAACTCAATTTCTAAGCCATTGATAATTTTTGTTGAAATCTTCTTTAGTATCATTGGTGTACTTTTGGGCTTGTCTATATTTAATATGTCGGTTTCCATTGTTATGACAGGCGTAGGTGTAATTGCCCTTGCTGGTATTGTGGTGAGGAATGGTATTCTCTTGGTTGAATTTACAGACCTCTTAATGGAGCAAGGAATGCCATACAAAGAAGCAATTATTGAGGCAGGAAAAACTAGGATGACGCCAGTTATCCTTACTGCTTCCGCCACAATTTTAGGGTTAATTCCATTAGCAGTTGGTTTAAATATTGATTTCGTAGCATTATTCAGCGAATTGAATCCACATATTCATTTTGGCGGTGATAATGTGGCCTTCTGGGGGCCTTTGAGCTGGACTATGATTTTTGGTTTAAGTTTTGCAACATTCTTAACTTTGATATTAGTTCCAGTTATGTTGCTAATATCAAATAATTTGAAAGTGAGATTTGGCGTGCCTGTTGTTAAATCAACAGAGTACAAAAAATAAAAATAATTGCGTCCTAGAGGTAGAGGCGCAAATTGTTTCATAGGTATAAATGGGGCTCGGGTAACTGGCCCTGTTTTTTCTAAAAAAAATTAATTTTTCTTGATTAGTTATTAAAAATAACTATATTGCTGCCAGAAAATAAATAATTGCTATTTGGTTCAACCATATCTAGTTAATTATCAAGATAATTGCGTCCTAGGGGTAGAGGCGCAATTTGTTTCATAGGCTAAAGCGGGGTCCAGGTAACTGGCCCCGTTTTTTTATTTATTGGTTTGAGCCATTTTTTTCAATTTTCAAATTTTGTTTGGCTAATTAATAATTAGGTTTCAAGACATTACCAATAATTTCGATTACTTTTGCAACCCTTTAATATTTCTCATGATTTCTGTTGCTAATTTAAGTTTGCGTTATGGCAAACGTGTTTTGTTCGAGGAAGTGAATGTAAAATTCTCTCCTGGAAATTGTTATGGTGTAATTGGTGCCAATGGCGCTGGTAAAACCACGTTTCTAAAGATCCTATCAGGTGAAATTGACCCAACTACAGGCCATGTTTCTATGTCGCCAGGTGAACGCATGAGTGTGCTTAAGCAAAACCATTATGAATTTGATGAATTGCCAGTTCTCCAAACCGTAATTATGGGTAATAGGAAATTGTGGGATATCATGCAAGAGAAGGATGCCATTTACCTCAAGCCTGATTTTAGTGATGCCGATGGCCATAGGGCTGCTGATTTAGAGGGCCAGTTCGCAGATATGGAAGGTTGGAATGCTGATAGCGATGCTGCCAATTTATTGAGCGATTTGGGTATTAAAGAGCACCAGCACCAATTATTGTTGAAAGATTTGAATGGCAAGGAGAAGGTAAGAGTACTTTTGGCACAAGCACTTTTTGGCAATCCAGATGTATTATTATTGGATGAGCCTACCAATGACTTGGATGTGGAAACCATATCATGGCTGGAGAATTTCTTGGCTGATTTTCAAAATACGGTAATAGTAGTTTCGCATGATCGCCACTTTTTGGATGCCGTTTGTACCCATATTTCGGATATAGATTTTGGTAAAATTCAACAATTTACGGGTAATTATACCTTTTGGTATGAGAGTAGTCAATTAGCTTTACGCCAAAAGGGTGATCAAAATAAGAAAGTTGAAGACAAGCGAAAAGAGTTGCAAGACTTTATTGAAAGGTTTAGTGCCAATGCTTCTAAATCTAGACAAGCAACAAGCAGAAAGAAGCTATTGGAGAAATTGGTTGTGGAAGATATTAAGCCTTCAACCCGTAAATATCCTGGTATTATTTTTAGGCCAGATAGAGAATGTGGCGATCAGATAATTAGAATGGAAGGCTTGGGTAAAAAGAACGATGATGGGAAGTATTTATTTAAAGATGTAACTTTTGCCTTAGATAAAGGCGATAAGGTGGCAATCCTTTCTAGAGACCACAATGCTATTTCTACATTTTTTGAGGTACTCATGGGCAATGAAAAGGCTGAAGAGGGTGAATTTGTTTGGGGTCAAACCATTACAACATCCTATTTACCCAACGACAATGCCAAATACTTTTCGGCAGATTATAACCTAATTGATTGGCTCAGGCAGTATTCTGCAGATAAAGATGAAACCTATATTCGTGGATTTTTAGGAAAGATGTTATTCAGTGGTGAGGAGGTTTTTAAAATGAGTAATGTGCTATCTGGAGGCGAAAAAGTGAGGTGCATGATTTCTAGGATGATGCTTACGAATGCCAATTGCTTGGTTTTAGATGAGCCAACAAATCACTTGGATTTGGAATCTATTACTGCCTTCAATAATGCCTTAACAGATTGGAAACACAATGCTATATTTACCTCACATGACCATACTTTTGTACAAAGTATTGCCAATAGGGTGATTGAAATTACCCCAAATGGTATCATTGATAAGCACATGGCATACGATGAATATTTAGAAGATGATAGGGTTAAGGAACTAAGAGCAAAGCTATATCATGGCGTTGCTGTTATTAGTTAATTTTTGAATTACCTTAAATAGGAAAAGTCACTTTGATTTAACTCAAAATGACTCTTCTTGATTTCTTTGGGGTAATAACGAACCAAAGGCCGCTTACGCGGCCCCGGTCAAACCTTTACTCAAGCTACAGATAACCCGTAGCAAGCTAATTAGGACGTGGGACTTTAGGCCTCAGCGAGGTTTTTGTTACTTCCAAAGCTGAATTAATACGAGCAGTGTTGTAATCATAATAAACGACATTAGGGCAATTTTCAGTGCTTTCATTAACGAACCGCAAGATGCGAAAAAGTCTCATATCAAAATCTTCTAACTATTATCTGGCGGGTCTGAATGTTTAAGTGGTATGCTTTTAGATTAATCCGGCATACTTCTCAATCGATTTTAAAAAGACCTCTTTTCTTCTTCGAGATACTTCAACTTCCGCCCCATCCGACATCACCGCTATTCCTCCCTCTCCCTTAATATATTTCTTAATGAATTTGAGGTTGATCATAAAACAATTATGAACCCTACAAAATCCATATTCAGTGAGCAAATCTTCATAGTCCTTTAAGGTTTTGGAGACCAAAACAGATTTGTTTTCATTGTTTAAAAAGAACCGAGTGTAATTACTATCGCTTTCACATCTAATAATTTCATCTACAGGAATAAACAAGTTTCCTTGAAGTGTAGGTAAAGACAATTTAAATTTTTGTTTGTTTATTATTTTTAGATTTTCTAATAAATTATTGATTTGAGAATTAGCAAAATTTTCATTTTGCTTTCTTTTTTTGATGGTTTTGTCAATTGCCAATTCAAGTTCCTCAGCATCAATTGGTTTTAAAAGGTAGTCTATTGCACTAAACTTAATTGCCTTGATGGCATAAGAATTATAGGCGGTGGTAAAAATAACATCAAAAGTGCGGTTTGGCGTTTCTGCAAGTATTTCGAAGCCATTTTTATAGGGCATTTCAATATCCAAAAGCACCAAATCTGGGTTAAAACGTTCAATAACCTTAATAGCCTCGTCTACATTTGCAGCTTCCTCAACAATAAAATTGGCCGAAATTAAGGTTAACATGGCCTTCAGTGCATTCCTTCCTCTGGTCTCGTCTTCTACAATTAATATTTTTAAACCTTTATCCATATTTGATAGGTATTTGTAAAACAACCTTTGTACCGCAAGCTAAATTATTTTCATCAAACAAATCAATAATTTCGATTTTTGGTTTGCTCCCAAAGTGTTTTTTAAGCACTTCAAATCTCTCCTCGGACTTTTTTAAACCCTGTGAATGGTGGTGCTTGTATTTGTCCTTGTTAATTTTCATAGACGCGGATCTGCCTATTCCATTGTCCTCTATGGTGGCTTGAATAGCGTGCTCGCTCAATTTTAGCAAGGTAATTTTTAGGGTTCGTTCTCCTGTTTTATATTGTAGGCCATGCCAAATTGCATTTTCTATATGTGGTTGTAAAACGAGGGTTGGAAGTAGTGCTTCCTTATCAATATTTGGATCTACGGTTATGTAATATTTAAAGGAATTATTTAACCTTAAACATTCTAAGTCTATATACAATTGTAAAAAGTTAATTTTTGAATTTATGGTTGTAAAAGTTTGTTCAGAAATATCTAGAATCATTCGAATTAGTTTAGCAAATTTGCTTAAGTATTTTGCCGCTAGTTGTCCTTCATTATTTAATACAAAATCTTGAATGGAATTTAATGAGTTAAAAATAAAGTGTGGATTCATTTGAGCGCGAAGGGCCTTTAATTCTAATTCTCCGATTAAGAGGTTTTGCTTTCCCCTTTCTATTTCATCAGCAATTGCATTTTTTATTCTAAAATAAATTACAAAGGCAATGATGCCAGAAATTAGAATTGCTGCAAATATTTTGAACCAAAGTCTTTGATATAGGGCGGGTATGATGGTAAAGGAAATTTCATCAACAAGATTACTCATTTTTCCATCATTGTTTCTCGCTCTTACTTTAAAAACATAATCTCCGGGACTGAGTTCACCAAAACTAGCAAATTGTCTGATACCATTGTCTATCCATTTATCCTCGAGGCCTTCAAGTTGGTAGTAATAAGAGTTGTCTTGATTCAATGAATAATTTAATGCAACAAAATCAATTGAGATATAATTTTTATCTTGTGGTATTTTATAATAGCTTTTTAAACCCACATTTTTATTAAATATAGATAAGCCCTTGATTTTTGTGATGCAATCTGCTGAATTATTTATAATTTGGCTAGGGTTAAAATAATTGAAGCCATTTAAACCACCAAAATATAATAAGCCATTACTAGCGGCCAATGAGGAGGATTCATTGAATTCATTTCGTTGTAAACCATCAATTGCCTTATGATTTTCTATTTCAATCGTTTCCATATTAATGGATGATAAACCGCTATTAGTGCTTATCCAGCATTGAGTTTCATTTTGATCAAATTGAATGGCATAAATTTGGTTGTTTGCCAAACCATTATTTTTAGAAAAATTTGCAATTTCTTTTTCATTTTGGATTAGAAAAATACCTTCTCCTGAAGTGCCAATCCATAACCTTCCTTTTTTGTCTTGCAGTATATTTGAAACAAAGGGTTGTTTGATGTTTTGGCCTAATTTAATTAATTTGAAAGTAGCGGTATTTGTATTAAATAAATATAACCCAATTGCAGTGCAAATGAATAATTCATTGTACGATTTTCTTACTATACTTCTGATATTTTCTGATCCTAGTGTTGAATTGCCTATACCATAATTTGCAATGGTCGATTTTTTAGTTACATCATAAAGGAAAAATCCATCTTTTCCACCCATCCAATAGGTTCGGTCTTTTTCTAGTAAAATGCATTTTATGTCGCTTTCAAAGTTTTTAATGTTGCTAATTGTGCTGATAAACTCAACTTTTCCAGTTTGATAATTGAATTGATGAAGGCCTAATTTACTGCCAATTAAAAAGGAATTTTCAACTCTATTTTCATTGATGATACAATTTCCTGTAAAGTTAAGATTAATCCCTTTTTTAATTGATTTTTCCTCGGGAGAATATTCTCTTATTCCGCCAGATTTAATTAAGAAAAGGACAGTTTCATTTTTGGTTTCTGCAAAATCGTATACGCCTTTACATTCTGAAAATCTGGTAGAGACGTAAGGTGAAACAATGTCAAATTTATGCCTGTATCCATGGTATAAATTTATGCCTGTTGTTTTGGTTGCTACCCATAAGTTATTTAGTTTATCTGAAAATAAACAGCTTATTTGATTTGAAGAAATTGATAGGTGTTCATTCTCATGATGCTGTAAAAGTTCTTCCTTTCCATTTGAGTCGATTTTTAAAAGACCATTGTTAGTTGCAATTAAATAGCTGTTTTGAAACTTGAGCATACAATTTGCTTCAGAAATTGTAGTTGTTAATTGCCAATTTTTTTTCTCAAACAATTTATTCATTTTTACCTCGCCAAAATGTATAACATTGTCGGCTTCTAGCCACGTTATGGTAAGATTGGGTTCTAAAAAAAATGATTGTATAAATGAATTAGGTTGATAGCTTGTTTTATTTACTTTTTTGTTAAAAGGGTAATAAACATAAAATCCATCAATACTTGCAATTATTACCCTGCCATTATTATCTGTTTCCAAGCCAGAAATAGGTTCATTTATTCCTAAATTTTCGAAAGTTTTTTGAGTAAAGTCAAAACGCCACAATCCATTTTCCGACCCTATAAGTATTTCGCTACCTAAGGATAAAACGTGATTAGGCTTAATAATTTTTGGATTAATATCATAAATATTATCTAGTTTTTGGTTACTGTTATTAATAATTAATAGTTTGTCTTTTGAAATGGCAACTATTCTATTGATATTGCTATGAATAGCAGAAATAGCATCAGCTTTTTCGTTAGTTGGTTCCCATTCATAATAGCTTTCAAAAATATGGCCATCATATCTATATAATCCATATCCTGCACTAACCCATACAAAGCCGTTTGGCCCAACATGAATAGCGTTGATATTCATTTGAGGCAAACCATTTTTTTCATTGATGTGTTCAAAATGTAAGTTTTGGCCAACAACAATTTGCAATGTAAAAGCAAATAGGATAGAAATCAGTATTTTTGGGC
Source organism: Bacteroidota bacterium (assembly GCA_947485745.1). Lineage (GTDB taxonomy): Bacteria > Bacteroidota > Bacteroidia > UKL13-3 > UKL13-3 > B1. The sequence goes on along the minus strand of CANKQY010000001.1, from coordinate 95,899 downwards.
GCAAGCTTATTCAAATATTTAGAACCAAATTAACATTTTAATCTTCAATGCAAAATTATATTTTATGTGAAATAACCTGTGAGCAAGATTTATCAGACATCTTAATGGCTGAATTGGGTGAATTGAATTTTGAAGGTTTTATTGAAACCGATGCTGGTTTTGAAGCTTATTTACCTGAAGAAGATTTTAAAAAGGATGAATTGTTATTGTTGCTTAAAAGTTACCATTTGCCAGATGTCAATATTCTTATCAAAACAGTGGCGCAACAAAATTGGAATGCGGCATGGGAAAGTGGCTTTGAACCTGTTTGTATTGGCTCAGAATTAAGGATTAGAGCGCCATTTCACACGTCAGATGCTTCTTTTCCAATTGAACTAATCATTCAGCCCAAAACATCATTTGGCACCGGACATCATGAAACAACCTTTACCATCATGGAACTCATGTTAAAAATGGATATGAAAGGCAAGCAGGTGTTTGATTATGGCAGTGGTACTGGTATTCTGGCAATTCTTGCTTCAAAGTTAGGTTCAAGCCGAATTTTTGCAAATGATATTGATTCTTGGGCAGCTGAAAATATTTTTGAAAACATAGGTTTGAACCAAGCCAACGGAATTGAATTTGTTAACGGCGATTTAAGCATTGTGCCTGCTCAAGAATTTGATATTATTTTAGCCAATATCAATAAAAATATTCTATTAGCTAGTTTCAAAAGATTAAGGCCATTATTAAAAAAAGGTGGAACAATGTTTATCTCTGGATTTTATGAAACTGATTTGCCAGATTTAATGCCTGAGGCCAATAGGTGTGGGTTGATATTATTGAACCAGGTTACCCGCAATCAATGGACTGCAGCTGAACTTACCTGCTAATTAAATTACTCAATAAATGGAAAAACCAATTCTGTTAACCAAAGAGCAGTGTCTTTTTCAGTCATAGGATCACTTAGGTAAAATTCCAAAGGGGCTCCAGATGGCTTCAAATTATTTTCAGCTAGGTGCTCAAATCCTTTTTGGTAAACCGGACTCATTTTATCGTAGCTTCCATAATATTTTACCACCAACCATTTGCCAGGTTTTAAGGTTCCTGATAGAATTGGCGGTTGCGGATTTAGCAAATTATCTGTACCCAAGGCTGTCATCATGTCGAAAACATTATTATTTGCTGAGTAATTGATTGTAAAAGGCGCTCCTTTCATATTTGCTTTTTCGGATTGAAGAAATGATTGCAAGGAGTCATATTGTTGCGCTAATTTTGCGCCAATATCAGCCCCATTTATTTTTTCGCGAATACCAATATAATTTAGTCCCTCAAAATCCCTGATCTCAGCCTCAAAATCTCCTACCATAATGGTTTTTTGCGACTCCAAAATTACCTTTATATTATTGAGTCCTTTTTCAAAATTTGAACCGAGCATATCAGCCAACAATGGATAAAAATATTTAATTATTGGCTGCATGTAAAATGGCAGTGAACCAACCTCACTTTCCATGGTCCAAGTTACTTGAGTACCATTTGTAGTTGGGGTAAATAGAAATTGTCCTGATGATGCACCCATATATCCAAATTGAAATTCGGTTTTTAGCAGAGAGTCTGGAAACGATTTTGTGATACTTAAATAACCCTCGCCAACTTCTGGATTTTGGCTTTTCCAAGAATATTTAGCGCCCACACCAGATTCAATGGCATTGAATGTCCAAATGGTATTTGAATCTAATTTTTGCCATGGACTCCATTGTTTCCATTCTTTCAAATTATTCACCAAATTGAATGCCTGTTTGCGCTTGGTTTTTATTTCAAGAGTTCTTTCAACTTTTAATTTTTCTGGTAATACAAATGAAATTAATAGAAGCAATAATAGTATGCCAATGATGGAGAGAAGTATGATTTTAATTAATTTCATGATTTTTTTTACAAAGATAAATTCTTTTTGGGTTACGATAAAATTTTAGGCTAAATACCAACATGTTGGTTGTTTTTTTTCTCATGGCCTATTGTTGTTTCCGGCCCATGACCAGAATATACTTTAGTTTCATTAGGTAGTTTGTAGAGAACATTTTTAATACTATTGGCAAGTATTTCAAAATTGCCCCCTGGCAAATCGGTTCTACCAATACTTTCATAAAACAATACATCGCCAGAAATCAAGGTTTGTGAGTTTTCTTCATAAAAACTAACAGATGCTACGGAATGACCCGGAGTGAACAAAACTTTTAACATGGTATTGCCAAAAAATAATTCATCGCCCTCTGTTAAAAAGGCTAATCTTTCTGGAATTTCGAACTTTGGCAATCCAAACATGGCAGCCCACCTATCAGTATCTTTGTAGGTAAACAATTCTTTCTCATGCAAATGTAATGGCAAATTGTATTTGTTTGCCACATATTGGTTACCCAAAATATGGTCGATATGGCAATGAGTATTGAGAAGCAGGCTTACTTTAAGGTTGTTTTGTTGGATAAAGTTGCTCAATATTTTTTGCTCAGTGGCAATACCACAACCAGGGTCAATTATAGCACATTGAAGTGTCTCATCCCAAAGTATATAGGTATTTTCTTGAAATTCATTGAAAGTAAAGAAATGTATGTTTAACATGCTGCAAATTTGACTATTTGTAGCTTCAAAGAAAACTTATTTTAAAATATAAGGATTTTTAAATAAATTTTATTTCTACATATCACGTTTTTACTGCAAATTTGATACAATATAATATGATGCCAAAAAGGTTTAAATATTTTTATCATTTGTTTGTTTTGATTTTGTTACCAATATCCCAGTTATGGTCGCAAGGAATCAATACGCCTTTTGGTCAAAATAGGGTGCAATATGGTAAATTTGAATGGAGTTTTTTACGCAGTGATAATTATGATGCCTTTTATTATTCTGGAGGAAGGGAGTTGGCTACTTTTTGTATCAAATATGCTGAAAATAATATGCCTGCCATTGAAAAAATATTGGATCATAGATTGGGAGGCAGGATTGAAATAATTTGTTACAATACACTAAGTGATCACAAGCAAAGTAATTTTGGTCTTGAGGAAATTAACCTCAATACTGGTGGCTATACAAATGTTGTGAATAATAGATTGTTGGTATATTTTAATGGCGATCATGCAGATTTGGTTAAACAACTAAAAGAAGGATTATCATTGGTTTTGCTCAACGAACTTTTGTATGGCGGATCTTTACAAGAAAGAATTCAAAATGCTGCATTGTTAAATTTACCTCAATGGTATGTGCAAGGCTTAACATCTTATTTATCTAAGAACTGGGATGTTGACATGGACAATAAAATGAAGGATGCGATGCAAAACAAAAAAAGACTCAAGTATAACCGTTTGAGCCAAAAAGATGCCGTGTTTGCTGGTCATTCTCTGTGGAAATATTTGGTTGATAAATACGACGCTGATATCATTGCTAATATGGTTTACATAACAAAATTAACACGCAATTATGAAAGCGCGTTCTTGTATGTAACCAATATTGATTTTGCTGAAATTCAGAAGGATTACATAGATTATTATAAAGGCCTTTACGGCAAGGAATCGTCATTGCTGCAGGATTTTCCAGTTGGTGAGTTTAAAGTTAAAAAGAGAATAGCTCCTTATATTCAAACACAGATGAAAGCCAGTCCTAAAGGGAATTATTTGGCTTTCACCACCAATAAAAACGGAAAGTATAAAGTTTATTTGATGGATCTGAAAAATGGCAAATCAAAGAAAATCTTTAAGGGCGGATTAAAATATAATCAACTAATAATTGACCAATCTTTTCCTTTATTAGCTTGGCAAGCAGGGGGAGATAAGTTGGCTTATGTTTATGAAAAAAAGGCCCAAGTTTTTTTAAGAACAGTTGATTTGGTGAATAAAAAAGAAGAGTCTATTAGGTTTCTTAAATTTGATAAAATAACTGGCATAGATTACAGTGATAATGGCAGAACCATTGTAGTTTCAGCTATCAGGAAAGGACAAAGTGATATTTATACTTATGATATTCCAACTAGGAAAGAGAGGCAAATAACTTCCGATTTTTATGATGATTTGGATCCAAGGTTTGTAGATTTTTCATCTAAGATTTTATTTAGCTCTAATAGAACAAAAGACTCTTTAGGGGTTGGGTTAAAATCTACTATTGACGACGACAATAACTTTGATATTTTTCAATATGATTTGGAAACAAATAGCAGAAAGCTAAAAAGATTAACCAATACTTCTTTTATAAATGAGAGGCAGCCCATTGATTACAATAAAAATTATTTTGCCTATTTATCAGATTATAATGGCGTGAGAAATCGCTATGCAGCTAGGATTGAAGAGGTTTATGATTTTACTGAAATCAATATAAAATACCATGATAGTTTGGAGAGAGAGATAGATACCTTAATTTATACTGATAGTCCATCTTGGAAGGGTAAAAGTTTTACTTACCAGGGAAAAGAAATTATTTTAGATGCCAAGGTTGAAAGAATTGATACCATTATTCATAATAAAGATATAGTTTATACCTACCCCTTAACAAACTACAAAAAAAGCATTTTAGCGCATGATGTTTCTGCTCAAGGAAAACAGGTTTATGATTTGGTGATGGACAATGGCAAATACTATATCAAATACTCACCTTTAGTAAAAAATGTAGAGGAAGAATCTGCCAATGTAGAGTCGTACCCCAACATGTATAGGTTAAAAACGGGTTATGCTACACAGCCGTTTGAATCAGGTCCTAAGGTTTTTAGTTCTCAATTTTATCAAAATACTGAAACTCTCGTGGCCTCAGAAATAAAAATTCCGGTTGATACCAATGCCTACTTTTTTGTGAATGAATTTACGCAAGCAGATTATAAGCGCCCACAATATATTTTAGTAACAAAATCGCCTGAAAGTACTTCCAATTCCAAGAACATTAAAATCAATGCCCCAAGGTTTTATGATGTAACTTTTTTTACAGATAAAGTAGTTACACAAATTGATAACAGCATTATTAATACCTATTACCAGCCTATTACTCCTGCTGGGGCGCAATTGTTTAACCCTGGTTTAAATGGCATGTTTAAATTGGGTATGATGGACCTATTTGAAGATTACAGGATAACCGGCGGTATGCGTTTGGCATTCGATCTTTCTGGGTTTGATTATTTTGCCAGCTTTGAAACTTTAAAGAAGAAGTTGGATCAAAAATTTGTTTTTTACCGTCAAAGTAGAAATGGCGGAAGTTCCGAATCTTTGAGTTATAAAAATTTATCACATGAGTTTCGGTATATTATTAAACTACCATTGAGCCCAGTTAGCAGCTTCAGAATAGCAAGCTTTTACAGGCAAGACAAAGATATTATTAGAACAACTGATTTAGCAACGCTTGATTCCAATGCTCGAATCACAAATTGGGTAGGAGGAAAGATCGAGTATGTTTTTGACAATACTGTACCTAAAGGTTTGAATCTTTGGAATGGCACTCGGTTCAAGATTTTTTATGAGCATTACAGCAATGTAAAAAACTTGGACTTACAATTAAATACTTTGGGATTTGATTTTAGGCATTACCAAAAAGTGCACAGACAAATTATATGGGCTACAAGGGCTACTGCAAATACTTCTTTTGGTCCAGGCAAGGTTGTTTATTACTTGGGTGGGGTAGAGAATTGGCTTGCACCAAGATTCAACAATGAAATTGCAACTGCCTCAGATAGAAATTATGTTTTTCAGGCGCTGGCTTGCAATATGAGAGGTTTTCAACAAAATATAAGAAATGGTAATTCATTTGCTTTGATCAATACAGAGATTAGAATGCCTGTTTTTCAATATGCCCTGAACCGACCATTGCGGAGTGAATTCTTGAATAATTTTCAGGTAGTGCCATTTTTTGATATGGGCACGGCTTGGATTGGTTCGAGCCCATACAGTGATGAAAATACATTTAACCAGAAAACTTATGTAAATGGGCCTATTAAGGCCAAAGTAATCAATGTGCGCGATCCAATAGTTGCCGGTTTTGGAGGAGGCTTGAGGTCTAAAGTTTTTGGATATTTCTTAAGGTTTGATGCTGCATGGGGCGTTCAAGATGGTGAAATAGCCCAAAAGCCCATCTATTATTTCTCACTCAGTTTAGATTTTTAGGGCTATAACTATTCATTTTTTTCTTTTTCTAATTTTGCCAAACATAGGCGAATAATGTGGTAGGGTATTTCCTCTTTTAGGTATTGAAAAATTGGTCCCAATTGTTTTGTTTCACCTAATTCAATGGTTGCCTCCTTTACAATATTGTATTCAGTTTGGTTTACATAATTATCAATGGATGAAACAATATTTTTACTAAATAAATGAGCGATATGTGAATAGATAGTTGTGGTATTTAGTTGCCTTGTTTCGGCAATTTCCTCCACTGAATAATTTTCATTGAGGAGTTTAAAGGTTTCCATAAAAGTATCTGTTTTAGGGGCCTTCACATCATTGCTTTTCAGCCATTGTTTTATTTCTTTGACAAAAGTATTGCCATACTTCTTTATTTTAAATTCTCCCATGCCACTGATATGCAGCAAATCGCTCACCTGTATAGGTTTTTTATCAACCAATTCTTTTAAGGTTGCATCGCTAAAAACAACATAAGCAGGTACATTTTCTTTTTCTGCAAGGTGCCTTCTAATGCCTCTTAAATAGTCGAATAAATCAGTGTTTAAATCATTTGTATCATCAATTTCCAAGCTTCTTTTCTTCTTTGGTTCCAAGCTTTCTAGTTTTTCAATTTTCACCAATTCAACAGTTTTTTTACCATACAAAACCGATTTTCCAAACTCAGTAACTTTCATCATATAGCTTTCATCATAAGCAATCTCTACTAATCCTAAGTTGAGTAATTGTATGATGTTTTGTTGCCAATCGTGCACACTTATGTCTTTTCCAGCGCCAAATGTTTTTATCCTATCGTAATTATTTTCAATGATTTCTTTCCTATTTGATCCCCTAAGAATATCAATCAATACGCTTGCACTTATTTTTTCTTCGGTTCGAACCAAAGCTGATAATGCTTTTTGTGCGATTAGCGTACCATCAAATGTTTGGCGCGGATTTTTGCACACATCACAATTATTGCATGGTTTTTCTAAGGTTTCTCCAAAATAGGCAAGCAGAATTTTTCTTCTACAGATGGGCGTTTCGGCATATTGTTGCATGCGATTTAGCTTCTCTAGGTTGAGTTCTTTTTGCCCACTTTCTTCGATAAAGTTTCTTAGCATGATTACATCTCCTAAGCTGTAATACAAAAGTGTATCACTTGGAAGTCCATCTCTACCTGCTCTGCCAATTTCCTGGTAATAACCTTCCATATTTTTTGGCAAACTGTTATGAATAACGAACCTTACATTGCTTTTATCAATTCCCATTCCAAAGGCTATGGTGGCGCAAATTACCTTTATGCGGTCATTGATAAAATCATCTTGTATTTTGCTTCTGCGCTCATTGCTCATTCCTGCATGATAGAACCCAGCCGAAATTCCATAAGCGAGCATTTCTTCTGCCATTTCTTCGGTGGCTTTTCTGCTAAGGCAATAGATTATTCCACTTTCATTTTTTCTCGCATGTATAAACGAGGCAATCTCTTCTATCTTCTTTTTCTTTTTGATCCCAAATCTTACAGATAAACTTAAATTCGGTCGGTCGAAACTCGCCACAAAAATGTTTGGTTCATTGAGGGTGAGTTGTTTTACAATATCCCTTCTAGTGATTTTATCGGCAGTTGCCGTTAGGGCAATGATTGGAACGCTTGGCCATCTCTCTCTTAATAGCCCTAGTTTAGTGTATTCTGGCCTAAAATCATGCCCCCATTGACTAATACAATGAGCCTCATCAATTGCTATTAATGAAATCTTAACGTTGTTTACCAGATAATTGAGGAGACTAAGTAGTTTTTCTGGAGAGAGGTATAGTAACTTTATTTCTCCTTTAATGGCCAATTGAACAATAGCATTTTGTTCATTTTCATCCATACTACTATTGATGAATTCCGCTGTGATGCCATTTGCCTTTAAGGCACCCACTTGGTCTTTCATGAGGGCAATAAGTGGAGAAACAACAAGGGTAATATTTGGCAACAAAAGGGCAGGTAATTGAAAGCATACAGATTTACCTCCACCAGTTGGCATAAGTACCAGCGAGTCTTTTTGGTTCAATACACCTTCAATTATTTCTTCTTGAAGTGCTCTAAAATGATCGAAGCCGAAATGCTTCTTAAGGGTAGTTTGTGGGTTAATTGTGGCTTGCATTTGTCAAACATAACATTTGATTTGCATTACCTAAAATTTGATAATTTTTCCGAATGGTTGTTCAAAAAGATTTTTTTAAGGATGTATATGACGTGGTACGGCTAATACCTAAGGGTAGAGTTACTTCTTATGGCGCCATTGCCAATTATTTGGGGGATAAACGGGGTGCAAGAATGGTTGGATATGCTATGAATGCTGCCCATCAGCAGATTCCGGCTGTACCTGCGCACAGGGTTCTGAATAGAGCTGGATTGTTAACAGGAAAGCATCATTTTGCTCACCAAAATGAAATGCAAGAACTATTAGAAAGTGAAGGGCTAGTTGTTAATAATGAGCAGCTTGTGGATTTCAATTTGTATTTTTGGGATCCTAACAAAGCGTTAAATTTGTAATAGAAATAAAATAAAATATGGAAAACCGGAAAGAAGTTGATTCGTTCAACGAATACAGAGAAAAAATGAACGCAAAAATCTTGGATGCAGACAATTTAGTATTAAAAAGGTTATTCAATTTAGATACCAACACCTATGAAGATGGTGCATTACCCGCAGTAACTAAAGAAATGTTGGGATTAGTTGCGAGTATGGTTTTGCGCTGCGATGATTGTATCAAATACCATCTAGGAAAATGTCAAGAATTAGGAGTGAGCACAACTCAAATGTTTGAAATATTTGCTGTGGCTAATATTGTAGGGGGTACAATTGTAATTCCTCACACACGAAGAGCAGTTGAGTATTGGGAATCTTTGCAAAATATTGCTTAAAATTAGGGAATTGGGATTTGTCCTAGTATTTTAGAAGCGGAAACAAACACTTTTGATGCGAAAATTTAACAAGTTGGTTTTTGTGGTATTGGCAATTTTCTTCGCTTCTGTTGAAATATTGGCCAAACCGGAATCAGAAAAGGATAGTTTAGAAGGATTATTGCCTTTTGCTAATGATTTGCAACGAGCTGATATTTTAAACGGCTTATCAAATTGCGTTCGAAAATTTGATACAATCAAAGCTGGCAATTATGCCCGGCAAGCTTTTGCTATTTCTACTAAATTAAATTACTGTAAAGGCAAAGCCAACGCAGAAATTATGTTGGGGATTTTACAAAAATCTCAAGGTAATGTATTGATAGCAAAGCAATATTATCTGTCAGCACTCATACATGCAAAATCTTGTAAGGAGCCTTATTCAGTTGCTTTGGCTTACCACAGTTTAGGTAACCTTGCCTACAATGAAAACAACTATAGTAAATCCATGAGGTATTACATTGGTTCGGTTAAAATATCTGAACAATTGGGTGATTATGATAGGGCAGCTAGAACGTATAATAATATCGGTTCATTATACATGGATTTAAATAACCTAGATCAAGCCGAGAAATATTATTTAAGGTCATTAAATTTATTTCAGATTGGAGCTGATGAGTTGTTAATTGCCGAAATAGAAAATAACTTAGCAAATATTTACCAAAAGAAAGGATATGAATTAAAGGCGTTATACCACTATTCAAAGGCGTTAGAAGTATTTAGGAGATTGAGCAGTGCAGTGGATATTTCAACTGCATTAAACAATATTGGTTTGATTTATTATTCAAGGAAACAATATAAAAAGGCCGTGCCATTTTTTCGTGAATCTTATGAAATTGACCTCAAATATCCCGATGCCAATGCATTGATTTTGGTCATGTCTAATTTATCACTTTCATACCTCTATCAAAACAAAAAAGACTCAGCCCAATATTTTGCAAATGCAGGATTGGCATTTGTTGCTAAAAATCCAGGTTTATCCTATTTGGTTAATATATATGCTGCCAATGCTGGATTATATGCCAAAATGCAAAATAAAGAAAAGGCCGATTATTATACCAAATTAAAGTTAGCAGCTGAAAACAATGTTTTAAATAAGGAACAGACTTCAGATATCAGCACTGTTGCAGCCGAATATGAAAGTGCACGCAAAGATCACAAGCTAAAATTGATGGATAAAGAGAATGAAATCAATCAATTAAAAATTGAAGAACAACAATCTGCTAATTATAAAAGAAATTTATTATTGATAGCCGCTTTTGTGCTAATTTTCTTTCTATTATTAATCACTGGTTTAGTATTTTATTCTTTGAGCTTAAATAAAAAAAATAAACTACTTGAATTAAGCATTAAGGCAAAAAGCAATTTGCTACAACAAATAAATCACGAAATTAGAACACCCCTGAATGGCATTGTTGGGATGAGCCATTTGGCCATAGAAAGTAAAACATTCACCGAGTTAAAAGAATACCTAACATATATTAAATTGAGTAGTGATGAGCTCATGTTTGTGCTCAATAATTTAATTACTTATTTACAAATAGATCGCAAAGAAGCAGCGCCAATTGCAAATCCTTTTGATCTATTAGAATCATTAGAAGAATTGTTTAAGATTTATGGATTCCAATGTAAACAAAAGGGGTTGTTGTTTAATCAAATGGTATTTCCTGGCATGCCAAGAATGGTAAACGCCGATAAGCAGAAGCTAATGAACATGGTTCAAAATCTGCTTAGCAACGCAGTAAAACTTTCCGTTAAAGGAGTAGTTAAAATAGAGGTAAAGGAAACTGCTACTAGAGTAAAGGATCAAGTTAATTTAAGTACCATTCAATTTTCAGTAATTGATGAAGGTCCTGGTTTAAATGAAAAGGAAATTAAGCAAATTTTTAAAGGCATCCCAAAGAGAAGTGATAGGCAAAATGGCTTTGGAATTGGTTTGAAAAATGTGAAGGAACTTTGCGATTTGATGAAAGGTCATATCGAAGTGATTTCCGAAAAAGGAGTGGGTAGTAGTTTTATTCTAGAAGTAGAATTGGAGAATGTTGATTTGGAAACCGATAGGTTTAATATTAATAACAATGCCAAAAAACTAATTGATCCCAGTTCCACAACGATTTTGGTTGTAGAGGATAATATTTTAAACCAGAAAGTAATTGAAAAAGTATTGGAGCGTCAGGGCTATCGATACATGTTGGCAACGAATGGCATAAAAGCACTCAGCTTATTAAAAGAAAACACTTTTGATTTGATTTTGATGAATATCCGTATGCCAGAAATGGATGGCATTGAAACAGCCAACCACATAAGAAATCAACAGCAATTTGCATTGGATAAGCATATTCCAATATTGGCAATTACTGCACATGACGATGCAGAAGAAAAAAGAAAGTGTTTTGATGTGGGTATTAATGATTACATGACAAAGCCATTTAATACTTTATTGTTAATCAAAAAAATTGAGGAACTTCTGAGGGCAGGGTCACTTAAGTAGGCTCTTTAATTTTATTTAATGACCTTTTCGCTCATTAGTTTTAATTAATCTATTGCAAATCAATTATTTGGGAATTGCAAATCAAGCTGATAAAATATTCTCATTCCGCTGGCAATAATTTTTAAAAAATAGTTCATATTTGCCCAGCTTAATTAAGAGTTTATGTCAGTATTAGTAGATAAAAATTCAAGGGTGATTGTTCAAGGTTTCACCGGTAGTGAAGGTTCTTTTCACGCACAACAAATGATTGAATACGGAACCAACGTAGTTGGCGGTGTTACACCCGGTAAAGGTGGTCAAACTCACCTCGAAAAACCTGTATTTAACACAGTTATAGATGCAGTTACAAATGCTGGAGCCAATGTTTCAATTATTTTTGTACCACCAGCTTTTGCCGCAGATGCCATCATGGAAGCTGCAGAGGCAGGTATCAAAGTAATTGTTTGTATCACAGAAGGTATTCCTATTAGCGATATGATTGCGGTTAAAGAATATATCAAATCACGTGATTGTATATTAATAGGGCCAAATTGTCCCGGTGTTATTACTCCTGGTCAAGCTAAAGTTGGTATCATGCCAGGTTTTGTATTTAAAGCAGGAAGGGTTGGTATTGTATCTAAATCTGGTACGCTTACTTACGAAGCAGCAGACCAAGTGGTTAAAGCTGGTTTAGGTATCAGCACAGCAATTGGTATTGGTGGAGATCCAATTATAGGTACACCTACTAAAAATGCAGTAGAAATGTTAATGAATGATCCAGAAACGGATGCTATTATCATGATTGGCGAAATTGGCGGTAGTTACGAAGCTGATGCAGCACGTTGGATCAAAGCAAATGGCAACAAGAAACCTGTAGTTGGCTTCATTGCTGGTCAAACTGCCCCTCCGGGACGTAGAATGGGTCATGCTGGGGCAATTATTGGTGGTGCAGATGATACTGCTGCTGCAAAAATGGCTATCATGCGTGAATGTGGCTTAATAGTAGTTGAATCTCCAGCCGAAATTGGTTCTGCCATGTTAAAAGCGCTGCAAGTAGTAGCTTAATTTAACTAATAAATATTTTTTAGGCCACAAGAAACTATGAAATGTTTCTTGTGGTTTTTTTATGCCCTCCTTTGAGTTTTAAAGTCTAAATTGCAATGGTTTTTAATAAGGTAGTTATGGAACTAATTAATTCGAGTTTATTCAACGAAGTAAGTATTGAGCAAATGCGCAAAGCATTTGCAGAGGCTAAACCATACAAGCATTTGGTTATTGATGGTATTTTAAAGCCAGGAGTTGCGGAAGAATTGTATGATAATTTTCCGAATGAAGAGGTATTTAATAAAAAATATAAAGGGGTAAATGAATTCAAAGCAGAAGGCTCAAATTTTGAAGATTTTCCTATTTTATTTACACAGCTAAAGGAAGAATTGCAAGGCGAAAATTGGTGCAACGTAATAAGTGCCATTACCGGAATTGATGAGCTTTTTTCCGTCCCAGATGCATTAGGTGGAGGATTACATCAAGGTCAAAATGGAAGCTTTTTAGACATTCATATCGATTTTAATATCCATGCAGATAGAGGCATTCACCGCAGGGTTAACTTACTAATTTTCTTTAACAAAAACTGGAAGGAAGAATATGGCGGTCATACAGAGCTTTGGAATGCAGATATGACTAACTTAGATAAAAAGGTATTTCCCGAATTTAATCGTTGCTTGATTTTTGAAACCAATGAAATAAGTTACCATGGTTATGCCGCTATCAAAGTTCCTCAAGATGTAACCCGTAAATCGTTTTATGCCTACTATTATACCACATTGCGCGAAGGCGCTGCAAAATACCATGATACAGTATTTAAAGCTAGGCCTACAGATAGCGCTGTTAAAAAAGCGCTAACACCTGTAAAAGAAGGCGCAAAGAATTTTATCAAGCGTCAATTACGTGCCTTGGGTATTACTTTTAAATAGGTAAAAATTTTAGTTTTTAAGCGTTAATGCTACTTAGTTTACTCTTAATTATTTACGGTTTGATCCTAAGCTTTTGCTTAGGAAAATACAGTTGGACTATTTTGCAAAAATGCTTTGGTTTTACCGATTCAATTGCCCTACATCAAGCTATTTTCCCCATTATTGGCATGGCAGCTATGAGTCCTGTAATTGGATGCTATCACTTCTTTTTTAAAATTGATTTTGTACTGCATGTTTTCTTTTTAGGTGTTGTTTTTCTTACTTACAAAAACACTTGGATCAAAGCTGGTTTAAGTGAGGTCAGGGTAAATTGGATTGTTTATACCATACTCATCATTGGAGCTGTGTTTTCAATAATGATTAGGCCTGGAACAGGCGACATTGCTGATTACCATTTGCAGGCCATTAAATGGGCCGAAAATTACCCTAATATAATTGGTTTGGGCAATTTTAATAGGCCATTGGCCAATAACAATTGGTGGTTTAACCTACAAGCATTTTTTGGCTTTTCTTGCTTAGGTGTAAATTCTGTTTATGTTGGCAATGCCCTATTTTTTATAGCAGTTTTTGCCTGGCTCTATCTTTCCGAAACCACTTCAAAGGCTCATGCTTGGCTGCGATTTATTTTTGCTTCGTTTGTAATTCTTTCTTTAAAAACAGCCTTTATAGGCGCTGTAACCTCCGATTTTATTGTCACTCTAATGATATACTTGTTACTCGATTTATCTGTAATAAGTTTGAACCGAAAAGAAAATAGCAATCAATATTTACTACTCACGGTTTTATTTATCTGTTGGATTGTAACCGTAAAAACTACCGCTATTGTATTTTTTATGCTGCCCCTATTAGGCCTTATTCAACTATTCATTAAAAAGCAATATTTCTTTTTGACCCGATGTGTAATATTGGGTTTGGTATTTATCATTCCTTGGTTAATTGGAAACGTAATTATTTGTGGTTACCTGTTATATCCTTTTAATCAACTCGATTTTTTTGCAGTAGACTGGAAAGTACCTGCATCTTTTTTTGAATACGATAAAATTGTACTCAATAGTTGGGCTAAGGTACCTAATCAAGATGTGTATGTTACAAAAATGATGCCTATCAATGATTGGTTACCTATGTGGTTTGCGCGGTTAGATATCTTGAATAAATTATTGGCAATTGGTTTTGTAATTAGTGCACCTTTATCGTGGATTTTTTTATGGAAGAAAAAAGACATTATTTGGCCTGTATTGTTTATTCAGCTTGGTTTTATGCTCATATTTTTAAACGGGCCACATCCACGTTTTTTGTTTGGGTACATGGTAAGCTCAATTGCCTTTTTAGCCTATTTAATCGCAGATTATATGCCTGTAAAATTACCTAAAAAAGTACTCTTGTATTTGGGTGTTTTATTGTTATTGTTTTTAACCTATAGTAATAGGATTGATCAAAATTTAGCAGCAAATTGGTTCAAACCGAAACCCTACCCAAAGGTGAATTTGGAGCCCACAAATATCAACGGATTTGAAGCAATGATTGCCAAAGAAAATGGCGTTTGTTGGGATCAGTTTCCAAGTTCTTATTACTTTATTGAAATGGTAGAATTACGTGGAACCACTGTTGAAAGTGGTTTTAGGGTAAAGCAATAAATAGTTATTTCCTTTTAAAGCACTACCACTTTTTATTAAAATCGCCCCTAGCAAAAAACTTTTCTATGAGGCAATACATCAAAATAAAGAAATACCGGCTACCCATTTCTTTTATTTTTAAGTTAGATACACCATGCTTTCTATTGGTCCAACTGTTTGGTAATACAGTATAAGTATAGCCTCTAATAATTGCTTTTAATGGAATTTCAACGGTTAAATTGAAGTGAGGAGATATAAAAGGTTTCACGCCTTCAATGGTTTCTTTTTTGTATAATTTAAAGGCATTGGTAACATCGTTGTACCTTATGCCAAATAGGATGCGCACAATATTGTTGAACAAACGGTTGAGGTATAATTTATGGAAAGGATAATCATACACTTTACCTCCTTTGCTCCACCTTGTTCCAAAAACGCAATCATGACCTTCTTGTAGTTTGTGGTAAAATAAAATCAAATCATCAGGCGAGTCACTTAAATCGGCCATCATGATTGCCACACAATCTCCAGTAAATTTCTCTAATCCAAACCGCACAGCATAACCAAAGCCGTTTCTACCAGTATTGGTGTAAATTACCAATGAAGGAATTCCCAATTGAAGCTTATGCAAAACCTCTAATGTATTGTCTTTTGAGTTATCATTCACCACAACAATCTCATGTGTTATTCCTGCTTTTGTTAATTTGGCGTACAAATCTTCTAAAGTTTCACCTATGCTCAATGCCTCATTATAGGCTGGGATAACAACACTTAATTTCATGGTTAACTAGCGTGGTTTTTGTGCTACCAATAAAAATTGCTTACCCATAAAACGCCAAGCAAATGGCATTTGAAAATATAGCTTTACAAGAAAATCTGTAACCGGAATTTTACCTCTAAAGCTCAAGGGCAAAAAGCGATCATGTATTTCTGTTACTTCAAAACCAGCACCATATAAATGTTCTGCAACTCCTAATTCTGTTAGTATTACAGTGTGATCTGCAAAGTCGAAATAATTAGCTGAGCAATACTTGAAATTAGGACCCATGATGGCAATTTTACCACCAGGTTTTAAGATACTGAACATGCGCTCCAAGAAATTTGCCACATCTTCTTGGCTATGCAAATGTTCTAAGAAATTGGAAACATATACCCCTTCAAAATAATTTTTAGGGAGGTCAACTTCTAAGTTGTTTCCAATCACAACTTTTATACCCTCTTGTGCTGCACGTTGGGTATGTTCGCCCATATCTACGGCCCACCTTTCTTTGGCTGGAACTTGGTTGATAAACTCACAATCCCCTGCTGCAGGGTCAATCATAGTAGTAGGTTTGCCCAACTTAGTATGAATAAATTCTGCAATTATTTTCCAAGTAGAAAGTTTTTTGTTTCTATCTACGCCCTTAAAGCGGTATTCGTATATTCTATCGTAATTCATATTTTTATGATCAATCTTTAAGCATCATTCTATCGTTCATCCTGTCGTGCATTTCAACCAAAGTATCTTCCAAATTATACTTCCAATTCCAAGTAGGGTAGTGTAGTTTAAATTTGTTGACATCGCTTATATACCATATGTGATCGCCAATGCGATTGGTTTCACTGTAGCTATAGCTCATTTTGTTGCCACTAATTTTTTCGCACCAATCAATCGCCTCAAGCATACTACAATTGGCAAATCTGCCGCCACCAGCATTATAAACCTCACCCATGCGAGGGTTTTGATAAAAATGCCAAAACATATTGACCAAATCTGCACTGTGAATATTGTCACGAACCTGCTTGCCTTGGTAGCCAAATATGGTGTAGTGATTTCCGCTAATGGCACATTTCATTAAATAAGCCAAGAAACCGTGTAATTGTGCGCCGCTGTGGTTAGGCCCAGTTAAACAACCACCTCTAAAAACACCTGTCTTCATGCCAAAATATTTGCCATATTCTTGAACCATGATATCTGCAGCAACTTTGCTGGCACCAAATACACTGTGTTTGGTTTGGTCTATGCTCATTTGTTCATCAATACCATCTTTAAAGTAGGCATGCGTTTCATCTATCTCCCAGCGTTTTTCTAATTCTACCAGTGGTAAAAAATTAGGGGTATCGCCATAAACTTTGTTGGTAGAAGTAAATATAAATACCGCTTCTGGGCAATTTAACCTGGTTAGCTCCAACATATTTAAAGTGCCTGTTGCATTTACGCCAAAATCTGTGAGCGGCTCTTTGGCAGCCCAATCATGACTTGGTTGCGCAGCCGCATGTACAATAAGTTTGATGTCTTTGCCAAACTCTTGAAACACTTTTTCTAATCCATCATAATTTCTAATATCAATATCGTATGATTTAAAGTTTGGGTATTTTTCTTCCAACCTACTTTTGTTCCAAAGTGTAGAACCATCTGCACCAAAAAAGTACGACCGTAGATTATTGTCAATACCAATAACCAAATCAAATTTCTCGGTAAAAAATTCTACAGATTCACCTCCAATTAATCCGCTACTTCCAGTTACAACAGCAATATTCATTCTATCTAGTTTAAAATATTTTTTAAATTATTTTCATTGGCTTGCATCCAAGCAAAGGTATCAGCCACAAGATCCCTCATGTTTTTCTTTGGTTTCCAAGCGCCACCATTTATTTGGTTCAACTTGCTGCAATCACTTACATAAATTCTTACATCAGCAGTTCTATTTTCCATTACTGGTTTGATCCTAATTTTGTTTCCAGTAATCTCTTCACAAAGCATCGTTAGTTCTTGCAAACTAAAACTGGTTTCTAATCCACCGCCAACATTGATGGTTTGGTTATTATAAACATCTAAATGATGAATTTGGTGGTCTATTAAATGAAGTAAATCATCAGCATGCAATACATCACGCATTTGCTTGCCTGTTCCACCATAACCTATGTAGCCCAATTCACCTTTAAAATAATGGCGAGCCAACCACAATACCAAAACACCTTGGTCTACTTTCCCCATTTGCCAGGGTCCACTTATAACACCGCATCTATTAATAATAGATTTTAAGCCTTTGAGTTCGTTGTATTCTGTGATCAAGAGTTCAGAAGCCAATTTGGTAGTACCATAAAAACTCCTGCTTCCTTCTAGAGGAAAATCTTCTGTAACCCCTTTTGAGGAAATGCCTCGCATGCTTTGTTCATCTTTCCAAATGAATCGGGTATCCAATTCTTCAAAGGCGGCTGCCTCTAAATTTCTAATTGGGTATATTCTGCTGGTCGACAAAAAGATAAATGCTGCTCCTGTTTTTTGAGCCAATTCAAGGCAATTAACTGTGCCGCCTAAATTGGCATTGATGAGAGGCATAACTGGGGAGTTGATGCCCGACAATACACTAGGATCAGCCGAGGCATCCAAAATAAAATCCAATTGGGTGAACTCTGTTAGGTCCTCTGGATTGCGAATATCGCCATGTACAAACTCCACACCAGCTTCGCGCAACCTGCTTAAATTGAGTTCCGAGCCTCTTCTGCGCAAATTATCCAAAGCAATTATTCGGTAGTTTGGATAACGCAATTTTAGGCCGATAGATAAGGTAGAGCCCACAAAACCAGCTCCTCCTGTAATTAAAATATTTTTGCTCATGAATGCTTAAGAACTGCAATTTTAATGAATTGTTGTGAATTCTCCCTGATTTTTTGTTACTTAAACGGAGAATTTAACCTTCGAATATTATGCTGCTTGGGTAAAATCTATTTATGATAGTTTGAAAGAAATGGGTTTAGCTCAAAACAAACAAACCATAATTTTGGCAAAAGAGGGCACTGCAAAACCTTTTACAGGCCGCTTAAAGGCTTTATTTCGCAAAAGATATCCATAGTTGAAAATTAACCATAGAATTATTTAATTTCGAACTTTTCAAATCAACTATGTCAACAGAAAGAATATTAATCATTGGTTCAAACGGCCAAATTGGCCTGGAGTTAGCTGAATCTTTAAGGGTAAATTATGGTTCAGAAAATGTAATTTGTAGCGATGTACGAAAAATGGATCATCAAATAGAGCCATTTGAAATTCTGGATATTTTAGATAAGAATAGGTTATTAGAGATTGTCAATAAGTACAAAATCACCCAAGTATATTTACTGGCAGCCTTATTAAGTGCCACCGCAGAAAAGAACCCTAAATTTGCCTGGGACTTAAACATGAATGGCTTGTTTCATGTGTTGGATTTAGCCAAAGAGGGCATTATTAAAAAAATATATTGGCCGAGTTCAATTGCCGTATTCGGACCAACTACACCAAGGTTACTTACACCTCAATATACAGTAATGGAACCCAATACTATTTATGGTATAAGTAAACAAGCAGGTGAGCGCTATTGTGAGTATTACCATCAAAAGTATGGTGTAGATGTGCGCAGTATCAGGTACCCAGGTTTAATAGGCTGGAAGAGCGCACCAGGCGGTGGCACAACAGATTATGCAGTACATATTTATCATGAGGCTTTAAAAAATAAAACCTACGAATGTTTTTTGAGTGCAGAAACAGCCTTGCCAATGATGTATATGCCAGATGCCATTAGGGCAACGATTGAGCTCATGCAATCGCCTGCGGAAAAGGTAAAAATTAGAAGTAGTTACAATTTGGCAGGCATTAGTTTTAATCCTGAGCAAATAGCAGCTAGTATCAGAAAGCATATTCCAGCATTTACCATTACCTATAAGCCAGATTTTAGGCAAGCCATTGCTGATAGTTGGCCGCAGAGCATTAACGACGAGCATGCCTCCAAGGATTGGGGTTGGAAATTGGAGTACGATTTAGATGCCATGACCCAAGTGATGTTGGATAATTTGGCCTAATGAAATGGTAAAAAAGGACATCCATTAGCATTTTTAGGTTGTATTTTGTTTAAATTAATTATTATTATTTTGAAAGCAATTTGTAAAAATTATTTTCATAATGATTGATTTTGACGTAAAACATTAATCAAATTTTGATTTATTAAAATACCTAGAAATAGGTATTTTTTATTCCTTTTATAATTCTGATTATTGTAATTGTGTATTGTTTACCTATTATATTAATCTTTTCCACTTTAAATTCATTTGGTGAAAATGCAATATTTATAAAGAATGATTTTAAAGAAATGGAATTAGGTAAGCATTGCACATATTTAATTGGTTCAAAAAATAAATATACTATTCAAAATTTATTAATTAATAATTTAAAAAAGACATTTTGGTGCTAACTCATTTATTTATTTTTCGATTTGAACCAATAACTTCTTTTTGTAAGGGAATTATTTTCTTTTTAATATTCATTCCTTTTAATGCTATTTCTCAGAAAGTAGTTTCCGAACACGGTGAGTATAAAATGCCTATTGAGAAAAGCATGTCGGAGCAGGAAGCAGAGCGCATTTGTATTGAACGGGCAAAGATCAATGCGATAGAAAATGCCTTTGGGCAAACCATTATTCAAGGAAATTCTACCTATATAAAAAACGAAAGAACCGGTTCTAGCGCCGAAAGCAAGGTTGTTTTTAATATGATGGCTGAAACCATGGTGAATGGTGAGTGGGTAGAGGATATTAAACCCCCAGAGATTAGCAAAATTTATGAGGATGGGGTTACCTATATGACCGTTGAGGTTTTTGGAAAAATTAGAGAAATTAAGGAAACGCCCATTACATTTAAAAGTGCTTTGTTGGCCTGCCCAAAAACCGAATGTAAAACAACAAGCTTTAACAATAAACAATCTGTGTATTTAGAATTTACGGCGCCTGAAGATGGCTATATTTCAGTTTATTGCGATGTTCCAGAGGAAAAAAAAACCTATAGAATGTTGCCCTATAAGGCAGACCAGAATATTTCTTCTTACCCAGTAAAAGCAGATCAAACCTTTTTGTTTTTTGACCCAAAATCTGCAAAAAATATCGAGCCACATAAGGTGGATGATTTAACTTTTTACCTTTCAAATCCACTTAGCCCCGAAACGAGTAAGATTTTTGTTTTATTTAATCCCAAAAGTGAAATAGGCAAGCCTATTTTGACTATAACTAGTAATGTAACACCGAGTAACATTATGGAGCCTTTGAGTCTCCCAAGTGAGGATTTTCAGAGATGGCTTCAAAAAATAAGAAGAGCCGAACCTAATATTCAATTAAAAACTACCATTATAAGCATCAACCCTTAATTTATGAACCTATGAAAAAAATAATTTACTTTTTTTTGGCATTAAATATTTCTGTTTCATCATTTATTAATGCCCAATCCAGTGGAGCAAGCAAAACAGTAGATTTAAATTTGAGTAGGCCTTATATTAGAGGTTTGCCACCAAATATTTTTGTGGAACTACAATATGTAGATGACAATGATAATGACATATTAGAAGCAGAGGAGAATTCGAAGTTGATCCTTAAAATTAGAAACGATGGAAGTGGTCCAGCTCAAGGCTTACAAATAAGTTTAAAATCAAATGTTTCTGATCCTGAATTATATATTGAATCTAGTAAGTTAATTAAATTAATTAGGCCAAATGAGACCAAGGTTGTAGAAATGAAAATTAATGCGGGGTTTTTCATTAAAACCAACGAGCATAAAATTGATATTAGTATCACCGAACATTTTGGTTTTGATATGGATCAAGCCACACTAAATTTAAATACTTATCAGTATATACCATCAAAGTTAGTTTTTGCTGGTATGGATATATATGATCAAGGAGAAGGAACGGGTTCAGTTATTAAGGATGGAAATTTACAAGCTGGTGAGCAAATTAGAGCCAAGTTAATTATTCATAATTTTGGTCAGAATTTGGCTTTAGGAGTCTCTTATAAGTTAGTATCAACTGATAGTAATATTTATGTGAACGATTTTCATAGTGCCATTGGAGATCTTGGTGATTTTAAGGTCGGTGAAGTAAAAGAAATTTGGGTAACTATTAGCCCCAATAAACGCGTAAATGTTATCGGAAAATTGCCTTTATTTTTAACAGTAACGGAGAAAAAGAATTACGGGAATATAAAAGAATTTCAATTACCACTTGAGTTAGGAAAAAGAGTGCCAAAACCTGCAGTGCTGTCTGTAAAGGCTGATATGGCTCAAATTCAAAAGCAGACTGCAAGATATGAGTATAAATCTGATAAATTTACTAATAACAACAGCAGTGTAAAAAACATTGAATCACCGGCATTAGGAAAAGTTAAAAGGAATAAATCTATTGGAATTGTAATTGGCGTTGAAAATTACACCAATGTGCCTAAAGCACCATTTGCTGCCCACGACGCTGAAATTATTGAAAAATATTTTAAACTTACACTTGGGGTTGAACAGGTAATTACCTTCACAAATCAGCAAGTGAGTGGCTTGTTTTTTAAAAGTACTTTTGATCCAAGTATTGGTAAGCTAACCAATATGATTGACCCAGGCAAAACTGATTTGTTTGTTTATTATTCTGGTCATGGAGTTCCTGATAGGAATGGAGATGAGGTATATCTTTTCCCTTCTGATGGATCAATAAATTTATTAAAAGAGGGTGGTTATAGCATCAATAATTTTTATGAATCGTTGAATAAATTAAATGCCAAAAGTGTAACGGTAATAATGGATGCCTGTTTCAGTGGTTCAACAAGAGCCAACGAAAATTTAACTGGTACCAAAGCACTGGGCATTAAGGTTAAAGATGCAAACGTAAGGCCATGGGAAACCAATCCTAATTTTAGGGTATTTTCCTCCTCCTCCAATGATGAAACTTCTTTAGGCAATCCTGCCTCGGAGTCTGGACTATATACTTATTTCTTATGCTTGGGATTGCAGGGTGAGGCTGATACCAATAAGGATAAAAAAATTACAGTAGAGGAGTTGCAAAACTATTTGGTACTTAATGTAAATGTTGCGGCTAAAAAACTATCTTCTGGGAGCTCTCAAACACCTCTATTTTTTGGAGCACCGGGCATGGTACTAACCGAATATTAATTAAAAATTAGACTAATAAAAATGAATAAAAATTTACAATATATTTCATTTGTTCCCCGCTGTTTATTTTTGTTTTTTGCTATTTGTTGCATAAATCCATTAGCTGCGCAAAAAGCCACAAACGTTAAATTTACATTGTCTGCTGATCAAACTAAGATTGATGTTAGCTATCATATTTCGCCGGTAAGTGATGAGCTTAATTATTCTTCCTCACTTTGGTTGAGCCTTGATGGCGGAGCTACATTTATAGGTCCATTAAAGTATGTTACTGGGGATGTTAATCAATTAAAATTGTTGCCTACTGGTAAGTTACATATTACATGGGATATCTATAAAGATGTGGATGAATTGGTTGGAAAAGTTGCTTTCCAAGTTAGGATTGAAACGCAAAAAATCCCCGTTGAACCAACTAGATTTTGGATGTATCAATTTACCCCTTCTGCACCATTGGGTTTTATGTATGGTGTGCGCAAATACAAAGGTGGTTACGGAAAAATTCAAACAAATATAGGCTTTCACCGGGCAGATTATAAGGCCGATAGAACGGGATTGACTAATTACAGCGGAGATGGCTATTGGGTGATTGGTGAAAAAGATAAGAAGTCGAGTTTATTTGTAACTGGTGGTTTATTGAAGAAAATTAAACCAAGTATTTTTTGTTACGCAGGGTTAGGATTTGGCATGGATAGACGTTATTGGGATTATAAAAGTTTTTCTGCCGATGATGCGCCAGATAAGAGTGGTTATGTATTAGTTGCCGATAATAGTTATATAGGGTTAGCAACGGAGTTTGGATTGATTTATTTTATTAAAAATAAATATCCAGTTTCATTTGGGGTACAAAATATTAATTTTGGGTATTGGACTTTTTCAACAGGTTTGGGGTATAAATTTTAATGTATGATGAAAAAATATTTTACACTTGGTTTAAGTTTGTTATTTTTAAGTGTGTTGGTTTTGTCTTGCAAGGATGAAGTTGTTCAACCTATTGGCTTGTCTAATATGGACCGGGTTGCGGCATGGAGTCAACTAAACTATACAAGCACTAACGCTTTATCTGGCTCCAATATTTTTACAACAAGAAGCAATGCACTTGCGGCTTTCGGAGACACTTTGGCTTTTGTGGTTGGTTCAGGAAATTATAATGCCCCAGAAAACTTACAGGTTTGGAAGTTTGATGCCCAAAAGAGTAATTTTCAATTACAAAATTACCAATTGCCAAGTAATAGATCAGGGGCAGTTTCATTTGTGCTAGGGCCAAATCTATTTTATGGTTTGGGAATAGGCACTACTGGTTTTTCTAATTTAATTTATAACCACAATTCTAGTCTAATTTGGTCGAATACATTTTTCACAGGAGCGGCAAGGTCTAATGCAGTTTCTTTTGTTATTGGTAACAAAGCATATATTGGCCTGGGAACAAATGGCACTAGTTACTTGCGCGACTTCTATGAAATGGATGCTAGCACTTTTGTATGGAGAAAAATAGCTGATTTACCAGGATCAGGAAGAACAGATGCCTGTGCATTTGTGCTAAATGGCAGAGCTTATGTGGGCACTGGATATAACGGGGTAAATTACTTGAATGACTTTTGGGAATATACGCCTTCAAGTGATTCTTGGATGCAAATTAACAATATACCTGGAGTTGAAAGAGATGATGCAGTTGCCTTTGCCTTCGAAAAAAGAGGTTATATTGGAACAGGATGGAATAATTATACTGGTATTCTTTCCGACTTTTATGAATATAACCCTACCACAGGTAAATGGAAGTCAGCACCAAGTATTCAAAGCTCTGGTAGGTATGGCGCTGTAGCCTTCACTCAAAAGGGCAGGGCTTATGTGGGCTGTGGTAATAACGCTGCAGATTTAAACGATTTCTGGATTTCAAAATAAGGCAAATAGCAATGAAGAAAATAATTAAGCTCTTACTATTTGTATTATTATCGAATACAGTTTTTTCAATCGAAGTACCTAAAAATCTAACGCATAAAAATGCGGAAGCTTTTATGGAAAATAAAGGTCAGATTTTGGATCAAAACGGCATACCCAATGCAGCTGTAAAATACCTTTTGAATGGCAATGGATTGAATGTGCAAATTAGGAATACTGGATTTAGTTATGATACTTATACTTTAGAAAAAAGATTAAAAGCTATTAATGAAATCAGTAAAAATAGCACAATCCATCAAACAAAGGCAGATAGTTTTGATTATTTATACAAGTATCACAGGGTAGATATAGAATTTGTAAATGCCAGCAAACAGCCTAAAGTAGAGGCTAATCAAGCCTCAACCGATTTTGTCAATTACTACAATGTGCCAACCTCACCTGAAGGAGTTTTAAATGTACATAGTTATAAAAGTGTATTGGTTAAGGATGTATATCCTGGAATTGACATTGAATATTTAATTGACGCAGAAAAGGGATTTAAGTATAATTTTATTGTACATCCTGGTGCCGATTATCAATTGATTCAAATGAAATACTTGGGTGCTCCAAGCAAGTTGGTTCAAAACAAAATTGAGTTAAATGTTGATGCAGGAAAATTAGAGGAAGATATTCCATTGAGTTGGATGGAGGAGGATAAAAACACTCCGGTTAATGTTGAATATAGGCAGATTGAAAAGGGTGTTTTTGGGTTTACTACCATAACAAAAATTTCAAGTAATAGTACTTTGATAATTGATCCAATACCAAGTAGGCTTTGGGGTACTTATTATGGGGGAACAATTACTAGTAGAGGTGAAAGTTGTGATATTGATGCGAGTGGTAACGTATACTTGTCAGTTAGGACTAATAGTTCGGGATCTATTGCAACAAGTGGAGCGTTTCAAATTTCATTAGCTGGAAGTTACGATTTTGGTTTAGCCAAATTTGATGCCTTAGGTATTAGACAATGGGGTACATATTATGGTGGTGCAGGTGATGAATTTGGTTCAAGATGTGTTGCTGATATTAATGGTAATATTTATTTAGTTGGCCAGACTACTAGTACAAATAATATATCAACGACAGGCTCTCATCAAATTTTACCTGGAGGTTTAAATGACTTATTTTTAGTAAAATTTAACACAAATGGAACAAGAATTTGGGGTACTTATTATGCTGGGCTAGGCACAGATCAAAGACCTAACATAGCTGCTGATCCGAGCGGAAATATTATTATTTCTGGAGAAACTAACTCAACTACCAATATATCAACTATTGGCTCTTTTCAAGCTAGTTATGCAGGTGGTAATTTTGATTTATTTTTAGCCAAATTTAATTCAAATGGTGTTCGTTTATGGGCTACTTATTATGGAGGAGCAAATTCTGACGGACTTGGTAGTTGTGCAGTTGATAATTCTGGAAATGTTTTTCTTATAGGTACAACGGAATCTGCTGGACTATCTACAGTTGGTGCCCATCAAGCAGTTCTTTCTACAAATTATGATGCTATTATTATAAAATTTAATTCAAGTGGAGCTCGACAATGGTCAACTTATTATGGAGGCACTGCTTCCGAGATTACAACTTCTTGTACAGTAGATTTAAATGGAAATATTTTGTTTTTAGGGCATACAGAAAGTTTAAATGCAATTGCTAGTATTGGCGCAAGTCAAACTATATTAGGGGGGCTCGCTGATGTCTTTTTAGTTAAGTTAAATACTTTAGGAGTTAGACAATGGGGCACTTATTATGGCGGTACACAATTCGAGGAGTCGTTTTGTGTTAAATCTGATCCTATAGGGAATGTTTATATTTCTGGCATTACTGAGTCTACGACAAATATAAGCACCATTGATGCATATCAAACGACATACATGGGTGGTCGGGATGGATTTTTTTCAAGGTTTAATTCTGCGGGAATTAGACAATATGGCTCCTATTATGGTGGAGTTAATGATGAAGGTGCGATGGTTTGTAGCATTAAGTCAAATGGAACCATTTATTTGGCAGGAGAAACTTATAGTCCGATTAATATTTCTACTTTAGGGTCTCATCAACCCAGTTTAGGAGGTATTCAAAATGCCTTTTTAGTAAAAATGTTTGATTGTGCTTCAATTGGAACCATTGGTGCCATTTCTCCTATCGGGACAGCAAATACCTGTAGCGGTTTAAGCAAATCTTTTGCAGTTGCTGCTGTTTCAAATGCTATTGGATATAATTGGGCGGTGCCAGCGGGCTGGGTTATTCAATCTGGGCAGGGATTAACTATTGTTACAGTAATACCTAACTCAACAGGTGCCGTAACTGTGAAGGGCTACAATGGATGCGGGGATAGCACTACCGCCGCTAGTTTGGCCGTTACCGTAATTACCAATCCTACCCCAAGTGCCATTACCGGTTCTGCTACCCCTTGCTATGGAGTAGCTTCCACCTATTCCGTTACTTTAGTTGCGGGTAATACTTACCAATGGGTTTTACCAATTTCTTGGGGAGGAAGTCCCAGTTCCAATTCTATATTGGTAAATGCACTTACAACGCCCGCAACAGGGGGTGATAGTATTTTTGTACGTGCTATCAATACAACAACCTCTTGCCCTAGTGCCTACGTTAAAAAGCGTGTAGATGCTTCTAGAGCGCCAATTAGTCCAGCTGTGGTACTTGGACCTAACCCCGCTTGTAAAACGGTGGCTACAGTCTTTTCTGTAGATTCTTTGCCCTTTGCCAATACCTACACTTGGACTTTTCCAACAGGTTGGACAATTGGAACACCAATAACCAATAGGCAAATTACAGTTACCCCAAGTGCAACTGCTGTTGCAGGAAATGTAACAGTAAGGGGAACCAATACAGTTTGTGGTGCTGGGCCAATTCTTACCCAAGCATTTTTAGCACCCGCTAGCATACCATCGACTCCTTCCGTTATTACAGGTAGCATAGGTCCATGTTCTGGGTCAACTTTAACCTATTCTGTAACCAATGTTACTGGAATTAATTATCGTTGGGTTTTACCTACTGACTGGACGATTAATAGTGGACAAAATACTAATTCTATTTCGGTAACTGTTGGTTCTACTTCTGGCTCAATTTCCGTATTTCCATCAAATTCTACTAGTACCTCCTGTGAAGG
Source organism: Bacteroidota bacterium (assembly GCA_947485745.1). GTDB lineage: Bacteria > Bacteroidota > Bacteroidia > UKL13-3 > UKL13-3 > B1. The sequence continues at coordinate 67,805 of CANKQY010000001.1, read as the reverse complement.
CATACCCAGAACCTTGGCAGTTAATGTAGTAGCAACGCCAGCTGCACCTTCCCAAATTACAGGTGCAACGCAAGTATGCATAAATAGCAGTTATAGTTTTACAACACCTCCTGTTCCCAATGCCATTAATTATACTTGGACTTTGCCAACAGGTTTTACACAGATAAGTGGTACTTCAACCAATACTATTGGGGTTAATACTGGTGCATCTTTAGCCACCTCATTGGTATTATCTGTTAAAGCCAATAATGGAAGTTGTAGTAGCCCTAATTTTGCTTATACTATTGCGGGAAGCTCGATTGTGCCAACGCAACCTGGAACCATAGCAGGTAACGTTACTATGTGTGCAAATAGCAATCAATCCTATTCTATTGCCTCAGTAACCAACGCAAATTCTTATACTTGGTCAATTCCAGTTGGATGGACATTTAATGGAAATAGTACAGGGAATTCAATAAATGTGGTTGCAGGAAGTTCAACTGGTACTATTAGTGTGTTGGCAAATAATGGCGCATGTGCAAGTACTGCAAGAACTTTATCAATTACTACAGTAACCCCTGCGCCCCAACAACCAGGTTCAATTGGTTATTCAGGAGCAATATGCGGAGGCAAACAAATTGCTCTCACCATTGCAGCTGTAAGTGGAGCTACCTCTTATATTTGGACAGTTCCAGCTGGTTGGACTGGCACTTCTACCACCACAACCATCAATGTTACGCCAAACAATAATTCTGATACTTTATTAGTGGTGGCAAGTAATGGTTCTTGTAACTCGGTTCCCAGAAAACAAGGATTTATAGTCAATCAAACCCCTGCGCAACCTGCTCCAATCACAGGGAATAATTTGGTTTGTATCAATACAAGTTACCCATTTTACATTCCAAGAATCTCAACTGCGTCTAGCTACACTTGGGCTGTTCCAACTGGTTGGGTAATTCTCTCCGGAGGTTCAGATACTTTTATAAATGCTAGACCCAACAGTATTGCTATCAGTGGGGATATTACGGTAATTGCAAATAATAATGGATGTGGAAGCGTAGCTAGAAATTTTGCAACATCAGTTAATGGAAATTTACCTCCAACGCCCGGAGCAATTGCAGGTAGCAGTATTGTTTGTGATGGTGTGGTTAATGATTTTAGTATCAGCTCTGTTACAAACGCATTAAATTATACATGGACCATCCCAACAGCTTGGACATTTACAAGTGGACAAAATACCACTAGTATTAAGGTTGTTCCAAATAATACCAATGGACAAATAACGGTTAAAGCAATAAACGGCGCATGTTTAAGTGCAGAAAGAGTTTTAGCTATAAGTACTGTTGTTCCTCCTCCAGCACAACCTGTTATTTCTGGAAATGCAAATCCTTGTATCAACGCTAATGCTACTTTCACCGTTGCAGCAGTGCCCGGTGCAATTTCTTATTTGTGGACTTCTCCTGTTGGTTGGACCATTAGTGCACCTACCGGGCAAGGCACCAGTATTTTGATAGCAGGTCAAACCGGAGTAATTAATGTAAGTGCCAATAATGGCTATTGTAAAGGAATTGCTGCAGCTTTAACCATAGATGCATCTCAATTGCCAAATATTACTTCATGGGAAGGAGAGCAGTATGTTAAATCATTTACCATCCGAAAATATAAGGTTTCAGTGTTGTCAGGGACAAGTTATGTATGGACTGTACCATCAGGTTGGACAATCATGTCGGGTTCAACCCAAAATGAAATATCTGTTTTAGTAGGGCAAAATAGTGGTGTAATTACCGTAAGGGGAGCAAATGGCTGCGGTACGGGAGCAATCTACAGTAAGAACGTTTATACAGGCGTTGCAGCTGGGATGGATAAGGAGCTTTTGTTAAGCAACATAAAGATATTTCCACAACCTGCAAACGACCAATTTACGCTTTCATTTATGCCATTAGCAAATTTAGATGAGGTACAATTACGCATCACGGATATGTTAGGAAAAACAATTAGCGTGAACAGCATAGGTAGTATTGCTAGCGGTCAAACAAAGGAAATAAATTTTACAAGTACAGAAATGATTGCTGGAATTTACCTATTATCAATTGAATCAAAACAAACAACAAAAACATATAAAATTTCCATTAACCATTAAAACAAAAAAAAGAATGAAAAACAGTAAACACTTAATTGTAATTGCACTCATGTTTGGGGCATTTATGCTAACGGCTCAAGATTCAAAATCTATTAAAGCCAAAAAATTTAAATTTGTAAATGTTACACGCGATACAAAAAAATATGTTAAAGCACTCGAGAAAGATGGTTGGACAAATATACCAGGCGAGATGCCTATGAGTCAGCAATTTAATAATGCTTGGGCCAAAGAAGTTGAGGTGGATGGAGAGGGAGTTCCAAAGTGGATTATCTCAAACGGGGAGTCTGGTGCGGAGTTTCAATCTGTTGCAGAAATGCAAGCTACAGAATTGGCAAAACTTAGTTTAGTTGGCTTATTAGAAACACAAATGCGTTCAGTAGTTGAACTTGAGCAAGGAAATAATCGTTTGGATGCGAAATCGGCTGCTTCTATTTCTAAGGCTTTACAAGTTGCTACCAACAAAGTGAGCAAAAAATTAAAACGTGTTTTGCCTTTAAGCAAGATTATGCGTAGAAAAGGTAAACAAGTAGAAATTCAAATTAGATTGGCATATAGTTACGCAATGGCTCAACAAGCGATTTTAGATGAAATGAAACTTGAATTGCAATCTGAAACTGAAGACATGCGTGCCAAATACGATGAGTTTTTGAACCCTGAAATATATAAGCAAGGTGAAATTAAAAATGCTGCTGGTGAAACACCAGCTGGCAAATAAATAATCTTAACATAAAAAAAGGCTAAGCATTGCTTGGCCTTTTTTTTTACCTTTAAAATTATGAAAAAATTTAAATGGCAATTGAGTTTTGCACTATTCTTCTGCTTGCCGCTTTTAAGCTGGGCTCAAATACTCGGCCCTGTTGGGATTTATAAGGAGAGTAAATATTCGGTGCTTAAAGTTCTTTGCTATGATTCAACTAATAATTTGATACAAACTGGTAGTGCCTTTTTTATTGATACCAAAGGCAATGGCATTACCTGCTTTCATTTGTTTACAGATGTAGTAAAAATGTTATTTATAGACTTTAAAGGTGATACCTTTAACTATGCTCGAACTTATAAATCTATAAAGGAGGCAGATATTTGTTTTTTTGCCACTGAACCAAAAAACAAACCAATTGAACATTATTTAAGGGTAGCAAAGTTGCTGCCTCAAATTGGTGAACCAGTATATGTGGTGGGTCACCCAAAAGGCTTGTCTTATTCTTTTACCAATGGGATTGTTTCAGGAATAAGGGATATCAATACTTATGATTATATACAATTTACCGCGCCTGTTTCACCTGGCAATAGCGGTGGGCCATTACTGAATGAAAGAGGAGAAGTAATTGGTGTAATTAGCTTTAATAAACCTGACGGGCAAAGTTTAAATTTTGCCACCTTTATCGGAAATTTAGCGAGGTAAATTATCCTCTAACACCAAAGCTGACTGTAGGTCTTGATTTACTTCTAGATTCTGGACTAGTAACTTGCTCCCTAATTATTTCTTTGATAGTATTAATAACTCCTTTGCTTGGTTCTGTTGCGCTTTGCTTTGCACCGCTTCCTCCTTGGCCGTCGGCCTTATCACTGAGGTAAATTATTTTTTCGAATTCTTGGTTAAATTCTTTTTGTTCCTGCTTAACTACCTCAATAGGTTTATTAGTTGGGTTATCTAATTCCCCCTCAAAAGAAAGCAGAGTTAGTGGTAAATATTGGCCTTCTTCAAAATTACCATATACCCAAGTTGCAATTAGCTGTCCAGGATTAATAACTGGTATTACTCTTACCGAAGAATTCAAATTATTTGCACTTGGATCAACAGTGATATATAAATTTTTTATTGCTTTTGTTCCTGTGTTGGTAATTCTAAAAAAACACTTGCGCTTATCGCCATATTCTACACCACTCACCCAGGTCTGATATTTGAGGGTGCATTTCTGTTGGTTGAGTCTATAGGTATGCACAACGGGATTGCTGTAGCTGGTTTGTGCAAATATTTGTACACTAAAGAATAGCGAAAAATAAAGTAGAAATAATTTTGTCTTCATATTATTTTATTTAAAGATTCATGTAAAGATAAACATTTATTTAATAAATCTTGTCCATAAAAAAACTCAATGAAAAATTTCCTTCTGCCTAATTATTAATGTTTTCGCAGTTATGTTTCGCATTAATTTGTTCCAATATCCCTGGAAACTCCGCCATGCTTTTTAAGCGATAATCGGCAATAGAAAACTTGGGGTCGTTTTGTTTCTCCTGCTCTGGTACTGCCACGCATAGCATTCTTGCGGCTTTTGCGGCAATTACGCCGTTTACAGAGTCTTCTAAAACCAAGCAATGTTGTGGGGCTGAACCAAGCTTTGATGCGGCTGTTATAAATATTCCTGGGTGTGGTTTGCCATACATTTCATATTCGGCAGAGTACAGTAAATCAAAATAAGAACGAATGTTCAACTTGTCTACCACAGCTTCTATTAATCGCATACTTGAGGAAGATGCCAATGCACAGGCATAACCTTTTTGCTTCACATATTCTAGCGAGTCCATTACGCCAGGCAAGGCCACAGCCTCTTTGCGCATATAGGCTTCCATGCAATCCATGATGTTGTTTTCTGTTTGCGTAAAATTTGGGTTCGGCCATGCTTGATACCTATACCAATGTTGCACAACTTCATTTAACCTAAAGCCCATCACCTGACGCAAAAGTTCATCATCTAATTGCAAACCCAATGCACCAAACACTGATTTTTCAGCAAGCTTCCAATAGGGCTCCGAATCTACCAGAAGCCCATCCATGTCAAACAATAAAGTTCCTATCACCTAAGCGCGCATTAAGGCCTCAATTTCATCTGCCTCAATTGGAATATGTGCCATTAAATCTGCGCACCCATTCTCGGTAATCAAAATTTCATTCTCTAACCTAATACCTATAGCTTCTTCTGCAATGTAAATTCCTGGTTCGCAACTAAAGGTCATGCCAGCTTGCATAGGTTCATAACGCATTCCTACATCATGCACATCTATGCCTAAAAAGTGACTGGTGCCATGCATGAAATATTTTTTATAAGCAGGCCATTTCGGATTTTGATTTTTAATATCTGTTAAAGTTATCAAGCCTAAATCTACCAATTCTTTTTCCATTAATTCACCTACTTGCACATGGTATTCCATTAATAAGGTTCCGGGCTTTAGAAGTTGTTTAGCAGCTTTCATCACTCGCAAAACCGCATTGTACACCGCCTTTTGCCTGTCTGTAAATTTACCGTTAACAGGCAAGGTGCGGGTCATGTCACTGGCATAATTGGCATAATCTGCCCCACTATCCAATAGCAATAAATCGCCATCTTTACACTGCTGGTTATTATCAACATAATGCAAAATACAAGAGTTAGCACCACTGGCCACAATAGGATTGAATGAATGTCCGCGCGCCCTATTGCGTAAATATTCATGTATTACTTCTGCTTCAATTTCATATTCCCAAACACCAGGTTTTACAAACTTGGCCACCCTACGAATCATCTTTTCACTGATGCTCACCGCCACTTGCATCAAATCTAATTCAACACCAGATTTGATTGAACGCAAACGTTGTAAAATAGGTGCAGCTCTTTCATATTCGTGCAATGGATAACGCTCCTTTAACTCTCTGGCAAAACGCAAATCTTTGTATGGCGTGCTAATTACTGCACGGTCATTTTCGTTTAGGTTCAAATAGATATTTTGCGCATAATTAATGGCCGAATGCATTTTAATAGTAAACTCATCGTACCAAAATACATTGGCAATACCACTCACTTGAGTGGCTTCTTCCATAGTTAATTTATAGCCATTCCACACCACCATCATGTCGCTAGTGCGCTTTATAAACAAGGCTTCGCGGTATTCTACAACTGGGCAATCAGGCGACAATACCAAGATGGTTTCTTCTTGATCCACGCCAGTAAGCCAAAACAAATCTGAGTTTTGTTTAAAGGCATGAGTGGCATCTCCGTTCCAAGGATGTTCTTCATTGGAATGAAAAATAGCTATGCTTTGAGATTTCATTTTAGCCACAAATTTTTTGCGGTTTTCAATGAATAGTTTTTGAGGTATGGTTTCGTATTTGTTGCTCGATCTCATGATAAAAATAATAAACAGCTGGCAAGCTAAGTAAAAATTGGCAAAAATTGAATCTTGCCTCCAATTTATCGAATTGCCTCCAAGCAAAATTTCTGCTCATTGGAACAACGTTTCGACAGGCTCAGCGACCGCACTTCGACAGGCTCAGCGACCGCACTTCGGCATGCTCAGGATTACGCACATTTATAAGTATTAATAATATATTGCCAGCAGCCAGAGGCCAGCAGCTAGCAGCCATCTCCCAACTATCAACTTTTTCCCCTACCTTCGTAGGTTCAAACACATACAAAAACACACCATGGATTATAGCCCAATATTGTTGAATTTTAATATCAGCGAACTCAATGAAATGCAGCAGGCAGCCATGGAGGCCATATCAGGTGATAAGGATGTGGTGTTGATTTCTCCTACAGGCTCGGGCAAAACCTTGGCTTTTTTATTGCCTATTTTGCCTTTGTTGCATGCAGATAAAGAAGGGGTACAGGTTATAATTTTGGTGCCATCAAGAGAATTGGCCTTGCAAATTGAAAAAGTATTCAAGCAAATGGGTACGGCGTTTAAGGTAAATTGTTGCTATGGCGGACATTCAGTGCGCATAGAGGAAAATAATTTACAACAGCCCCCTGCAGTTTTGGTGGGTACACCCGGTAGAATTGCCCATCATTTACGCACCAAGAGTCTCGTTTTGAACCAAACGCATACACTCATTTTAGATGAATTTGATAAGTCGCTTGAAATGGGCTTTAAGGATGAAATGGAGTTCATTATACACCAAGGAAAGAACCTTAAAAAGCGTATTTTAACTTCTGCCACCGACTTAAAAGACATACCTAATTTTGTTGGGTTAAAGAGTGCCATCACACTCAGTTTTACCAATGAACACAAGGATTTAAAATCGGCTTTGGTGGTTAAATCTGTTAAGGTAGTTGGCGATGATAAGGTGGAAGCTTTGATGTTGTTGTTGGGTAAAATTGGATCAAAACCTACCATAGTTTTTTGCAACCACCGTGAGGCGGTAAATAGGATTTCGGATCAATTAAAAGTACATAAAATAGAACATGGTTTTTACCATGGTGGTTTAGAGCAAATAGACCGCGAAAAAACCTTGATAAAATTGCGGAATGGCAGCATCCATTTTTTAATTACTACAGATTTGGCTGCACGTGGTTTAGATATTCCAGAAATTGAAGTGGTTATTCATTACCAGTTGCCGGCAACCGAAGATGTGATGATTCATAGAAATGGTCGTACCGCTAGGATGAACGCCACAGGAACGGCATACTTTCTTTTGGGACCAGAAGATTATTTGCCCAAGTTTTTGGATGTAAAACCTATTGAAGAAACTTTGCCAAATAGTTTTGTTTTGCCTGAACCTATGGCATGGAAAACCTTGTATATTTCTGCAGGTAAAAAAGACAAGGTAAACAAGATGGATATTGTAGGCATGTTGCTACAAAAAGGCAACCTCAAAAAAGACGAATTGGGTAAAATTGAGGTATTGGATAAATCGGCTTATGCGGCTATTAAATCCAATAAAATTCTTAAAACCTTGCAATTGGTTCAAACCGAAAAAATTAAAGGAAAGAAAGTAAAAATGGAGATTGCTTCCTAATTACAATGCCTCTATTAAGCTCTCTATTTTCATGCCTCTTGAGCCTTTTAAGAACACAAATTTATCTTGAACAGGAGAGGCCTTTAAGTAATTGGATACTTCAACTGTTTCTTCAAATTTTTTGTAATGGCTTTGTGTTTTGTAAAATGCTTTTCCAACTAGAATTGCCTCTTTTACGCCTAAATTTTCGCAGAAAGTAACCAAGTTTTGGTGCTCTTCTGCTTCGTATTTTCCCAGTTCAAACATATCTCCTAAGATGAGCAATTTATTGTTTCCGGGCATGGCCATAAAATTCCTGATGCTGGCTTCCATGCTGCTGGGATTGGCGTTGTAAGCATCTAAGAATATTTTGTTGTGTTCTTTTTCTATCAATTGCGAGCGCAAATTTTTGGGCTCGTAGCTTTCAATTCCAAGTTTAATTGCTGTTGGGTTCAGGCCAAAATGCAAGCCAATACTCACTGCTGCTAATATGTTATCAAAATTATAATCGCCACTTAAATTACTGGCAATTGCAGTACTTTCTATGGCAAAATTTATTTGTGGTTGAAGGGAGTTTGCTTTAATGTATGTATGATGTACATCAATTTTTTCATGCTCACTGTTTTGATAAATAATGCGGTTTTTAATGGTACTACTTTTTTGCATCAATACCTCATCTGCGCCATTTACAAAGGCTATTCCTTTGTGTTCGTGTAAATAACTAAATAGCTCGGCATTCGAATTAATAACGCCTTCCAAGCTTCCAAATCCTTCGAGGTGGTCTTTACCGTTATTGGTAATTAGGCCATGACTAGGACAAGCAATTTCGCACAATAAAGCGTTTTCATTTTCATGATTAGCGCCCATTTCAATTACTGCTATTTGATGTGTTTTATTCAACATCAATAAAGTTAAGGGCAAGCCAATGTGGTTATTAAAATTGCCAGGTGTACTCAATACTTGGAATTGGGTTTGTAATACAGAACTTATTAATTCCTTGGTAGTTGTTTTTCCGTTTGAACCAACGATGGCTATTACAGGAAGATTGAGTTGTTGCCTGTGGTGTTTTGCTAAATCTTGAAGTGTACTTAAAACATCATTTACTAAAATGCATTTTTTATCAATGGCGTATGCTGGCTCATCAATGATACAGTAGGCTGCACCTTCGTTTAAGGCTTGTTCCGCAAATTTATTACCATTGAAATTATCTCCTCTTAAAGCAAAAAATAAACAGCCTTTGCTCAGTTTTCTTGTATCTGTGCAAACATCAGTATGTTGAAGGTATATCTCGTATATTTCAGTTAGGGTCATTTTAAGGATTAATAAAGAGTTAAATTAAATTTGAATCAGTAAATTGCATCAAAATTAAGCTTGCCATGAGAAAATACAATATACTTTTGTTAACAGTTATTATACCCTTTTTCATTTTTGCACAACCTGTTCAATTTAATTTAAGCAACAAGGCGAGCCTAAGTTTCAATGGCGCCGATACCTTGAAGTTTCCCTTTACTGGAGGATTAAATGCCCCTCAATTTTCAAAAATTGATTTAAATGGAGATGGGATCAAAGACCTATTTGTTTTTGATAGAATAGGCAGCAAGGTAATGACCTATGTGTTTAGTAATGGAAATTATGTGTATACTCCAGCTTATGAAAGTCAATTTCCGCAGTTATATAAATGGGCAGTATTATACGATTATAATTGCGATGGAAAAGAAGATATTATTACTGAAGTTGATTACAATGCGCAGCCCGAAAAAGATAAATTTATTTCTTCCAATGGTATAAGAGTGATAAGGAACGTAAGCACTGTAGCTGGTAATTTAAAATGGAAACAAGATAAAAATCAGCTAATGGATATTGGCTTAGATGTTTTACCTCCAAGTAATATTTCGGTTTCCAATTCGGATATTTCTGCTTTTAATGATATTGATGGCGATGGCGATATGGACATGCTCATTATGCCAACTGGAAAAAATGTAATTACCTATTACCAAAATCAAAGTAAAGAAATGGGCTTTAATTGCGATTCATTGAAATTTTTATTTAGAGATGAATGCTGGGGTTATATGTCGTACCTAGTAAATACCAACGCCTTTTTATTAAATGATAAGAGTGCTTGTTACCGCAATTATAAAACTGCCAAACACAATGGTACAACCTTAACTTTATTTGATGCAGATAATGATGGCGACAAAGATTTGATTTATGGTGATGTTGGCTTTCCATCATTGATTTATTTGGAGAACGGAAGAAGTATTAGTCCTTTAGGCAGAGATTCTATGCTATCTCAAGATACTTTGTTTCCTAAAAATTCGGTTCAGGCCAAAATGGAAACATTCCCAGCCTCTTTTATTTTAGATGTGGATGGTGATGGCAAGAAAGACATGTTGATTGCCCCTAATGCAGAAAGTGCAGCTAAGAACAAAGATCAAGTAATGTACTATAAAAATACAGGCACAGTAACGGTTCCAAATTTTACCTATCAAAACAGTACTTTTTTAGTTGGTCAAATGCTAGATTTAGGCGGAGGGAGCATTCCTGTTTTTGTAGACATTGATGTTGATGGCGACCAGGATTTGGTTATATCTACACAAGGAGAATATACCCAAACATTCAACAGCAATGATAGGCTCTATTTGTTTAAAAATTTGGGAACCTCCACCAAAGCAAACTTTGTTTTAACAGATTCCAACTTTTTAAACATCAACGGTGGAGCTATTAAAATACAAAGAATGGTGCCAACTTTTGGCGATTTAAATGGGGATAATAAACCCGATTTATTGATTGGCGATTTAAATGGCAAAATGCATTATTTTCAAAATACAACTGTTGGAACCAACATTACTTTTAACAAACAAAGCAACGATTACTTCAGCATTTTTGGTGGCACAAGTGCTGCCCCTCAATTGGTAGATTTAAACAAAGATGGCAAGTTGGATATTGTAATGGGACGTAAAAATGGTACTTTGGCTTACTTTGAAAATGCTGGAACCACAACTGCCCCAAATTTCACGTCGGCACCAAGCATTGATTCTATTGGTAAAATTACAGTGGCCGAAAAAATCATGAGTGGTGGTGTTCCCTATTATTTTGATGGTTATTCCATTCCTCATGTTTGCGATTTAGACAAGGATGGCAAATACGAAGTATTGGTAGGATGTGATTTGGGTAGGGTATTTTTATACAGAAATTTTGAAGCAAGTGCCAGTAGAGTTTGCGAGGAGGTGGAGAATACTTATTCGGATGGGGCAGGGGTTGCGCCAAGTAATTTATCGTTCGGACCAAAAACATCGGCTACTACTTTTGATTTGGATGGCGACAATAAACCTGAGTTAATGATTGGCAATTCGCGTGGTGGAGTGCGCTTGTATACTACGGAAATTAAAGGTGTTATTAGCGGGCTTCAAACACAAGTTAATCAAGCAAGCAATTGGGTATTGTATCCAAATCCGGCTCGAACCAATTTAACGATTCGCACAGATAAAAACATGCAAGAAATGCCTTACGTGGTTTATGATATTTTAGGGAATAATTTCGCAACTGGCAGCATGAATGCATACGAAACAAGTATCGGTTTGAACCAATTTAAACCAGGATTTTATATTATTAGAAGTGCTGATAATAAAGGAAATCAATACGTTGCAAAGTTTTTGGTGGAGGAATAAGGTCATATTTCAATATTCTGGTGTCTTGCAATAGAATTTGTATAATTTCGTACAAAATTTGAGCACTATGTACGGACAATTACAGCAGCAATTACAAACAGAACTCAACGAAATTGAGTCGGCAGGATTATTCAAACGCGAACGCATCATAGCTTCACCACAAGGTGCAGAGGCAACCATGCAAAATGGTAAAAAGGTCTTGGTCTTTTGTGCCAATAATTATTTGGGATTATCATCTCACCCGCGAGTACTTGAAGCAGCTAAAAAAACCATAGATACCCATGGCTATGGCTTGAGCTCTGTTCGTTTCATTTGCGGAACACAGGATATACATAAAACCTTAGAAAGTAAATTAGCTTCTTTTTTAGGAACGGAAGACACCATACTCTATGCGGCGGCATTTGATGCAAATGGTGGTGTATTTGAGCCATTGTTTAATGAGCAAGATGCCATCATAAGCGATGCATTGAACCATGCCAGTATCATTGATGGCGTTCGCTTGTGCAAGGCTGAGCGTCACCGCTATGAGCACAATAACATGGCAGATTTGGAAGAGAAACTAAAAGCTACTCAACATTGTAGAAATAGAATTATTGTTACCGATGGTGTGTTTAGTATGGATGGCACCATTGCGCAATTGGATCACATAGTTGCCTTGGCCGAAAAATACAATTCATTGATTATGATTGATGAATGCCATGCAAGTGGTTTTATGGGAGCCAATGGTAGAGGTACTCATGAATACAGAGACGTACTTGGAAAGATTGATATCATAACAGGAACCTTGGGCAAAGCCTTAGGCGGCGCTATGGGTGGCTTTACAAGCGGCCGCAAAGAGGTCATTGATATTTTACGCCAAAGAAGTAGACCTTATTTATTTTCAAATACATTGGCTCCTGCAATTGTTGGTGCAAGCATAGAGGTATTAGATATGCTAACCGAAACCACAGCACTTCGCGATAAACTTTGGGAGAGTACACAATATTTTAGAAAAGAGATGACCGAAGCTGGATTTGATATCAAGCCAGGTGAACACCCAATTGTTCCAGTGATGTTATACGATGCCAAACTTTCTCAAGATTTTGCCGCTAAACTTTTAGAAGAAGGCGTGTATGTAGTAGGATTTTATTTTCCGGTGGTTCCAAAAGGTCAGGCCAGAATCCGCGTTCAAATTAGTGCAGGACATGAGCGCCATCATTTGGATCAGGCCATAGCTGCCTTTAAAAAGGTTGGTAATGAGCTAGGGATAATCAAGTAAGCTAAATGTTATTTGTATTTAATTGATTTACAATAGTGTTAATATTACTTTAACATTGAAATAACATTTTTCTAACAAGGGAGTAACATTTTGGTAATGAACTAAAAGTAATTTCGATGCAATTTCTAAACAGACATAGAATTGAAAAACAAAATACTAACATTACTGGCCTTCATTTTCTTAGCTTTTATGGCATTGCCTACTTTTGCTCAGACTAATGGAAAAATTGGTGGAAAGGTAATTGACAAGAAAACTGGGGAAGAGCTTATTGGAGTTACTATTGTAATTGAGGGTACAAGCTTTGGTGCTGCCACAGATTATGAAGGTAATTTTATGATTAGTAATGTTAAACCTGGCCTTTACAATTTAATAGCTAGTTATGTGTCGTATTCCAAAAAAACATTAAAAGGCATAGAGGTTAAATCTGGCGAGATTACCAACGTTTCCATTAGTCTTGAAGAATCTCAAAAAGAGTTAAACGAAGTTGTTATTCAGGCTGATTTGAAAAGAGAAACCGCCAGTGCTTTGTTGATTCAACAAAAGAAAAGTACCTCTATTTCTGATGGCGTATCGGCGGATATGATTAAGAAGACCCCTGATGCCACCACAGGTGATGTAATGAAGAGAGTAAGTGGTGCTTCTATCCAAGACAATAAGTTTGCAATTATCAGAGGCTTAAACGACCGTTATAATACTGCTTATATAAATGGCGCTCCATTGCCAAGTTCGGAGAGTGATAGAAAAGCATTTTCATTTGATATCATTCCTTCCAATATGTTGGACAATATGGTTATCAATAAATCTGCTACACCTGATCTACCAGGGGACTTTTCGGGAGGTTTAATTACTATCAATACAAAAGATATTCCTGATAAGAAATTTACTTCAACTTCTATTGGCGCTTCATACCACAGTATTTCAACTTTTAAAGAAGGTAATACTTATAATGGAGGCAAAACAGATTGGTTGGGAATTGATGATGGTACACGCACCATCCCAAGTGGAATACCTGAAAGAGGTTCATATAATGGTCAGACTATAGAAGAAAAAATTAGTAGTAGTCAAAAGTTCAACGACGATTGGAAAACCCAGAAAATTAGTTCTTTGCCATTAAACTACTCCTTTCAATTGGCTGGAGGTAACAGCTATATTGTTAGAAAAAAAGACCAATTTGGATTTATTATTTCTGCCAGTTACAGTAACTCAATGAAGAATTCTTATGTTGAAAGAAATCAATTCAACAGACCAATTGATGCGAATGACAATCAAATTACAAGAAGCTACCAAGATACCATCACCAAGAACGAAACCTTGATGGGAATTATGGCCAACTTTGGTTACAAAATTGGAAATAACCACAAGATTAGTTTTAAAAATGCATTTACGATTAATGGAGAGGATCAAACTATTCTTAGATCTGGTTTTGATGATTATACCAGTGAGCAAATGCCATTGGTTAGAAATACCTATTATAATTTCTCTCAAAGTAAATTATTAACTTCTCAGTTAATTGGGGAGCACTATTTAACTGGCTATAAAACTAAAGTTAAGTGGGTATTAAACAATAATATTATTGATAGGCAAATACCTGATTTTAGGAGGTTTTCTACTTTCTCAACTTTAATGGATGCAGGCACGGGTACTTACACACCTTATGCTGCAAAGATTACAAACAGCAATCCTGATATTACCCAAATGGGAAGATTTTACTCTAGCTTAAATGAAGTAATACAGAGTGCAGGTATAGATTTATCAAGAGGGTTGGAATTTGCCTCAGGGAAGAAAGTAAAAACAGAAGCTAAGGTGGGTGGATTTATTCAAAGTAGACGCAGGGATTTTGAAGCGCGTGCTTTTGCTCCTATTTTAAAGTTATCAGGTTTAGAAAGAAACAAATTCTTAGAAGGATCTTTAGATACAATGTTCTTGAGTAAAGAATATAATGAGAATTTTTATTTCGATGAAGATTTTCGTGCGCAAGATGTTTATACTGCTAGCTCTAATTTAAAGGCAGGTTATTTAATGCTCGACCAAAGAATTTATGGCAGAATAAGAGCAGTTTATGGAGTAAGGTTTGAATCGTATAACCAAAAATTAAATTCGTTCGCATTAAACAGTAATCCGCCTCAGCCAATCTCTGGTGATACAATTTTTAATGATTGGTTGCCATCCATTAATTTAACTTATGAGCTAACTGATAAAGTTAATATCAGGGCTTCAGCATTTAAATCGGTTGCTCGTCCTGAGTTTCGTGAAATTGCACCTTTCTCATTTTTCGATTTTAATTTAAACACAGTTGTAACTGGTAAGCCTTCTTTGGTAAGGTCGAGGATTCAAAACTACGATTTAAGGTTTGAGTATTATCCAGGTGAAGGACAGTTAATGTCGTTTTCATTATTCTATAAAGATTTCAAAAATCCTATTGAAAATGTGTATGAGTTTATTGGTAGTGATGCAACACAAGGTTATTCAAGTGATGCAAAAGCCAATAACTACGGATTTGAATTGGAGCTAAGAAAAAACTTTGGTTTTGTAGATGAATGGGCAGATACCAAATGGATGAGAAACATGTCGTTTACTTGTAACTATGCTTATATATTTTCGAAAGTTGTGTTAGACGAATCAGTTTCATTGAGTAAATTTGGTTCACGCCCATTGCAAGGACAATCACCTTATATATTGAACACAAGTTTGCAATATTATGAGCCTAAAACAGCTTTATCTGCCGCCTTGTTTGTGAATAGGGTAGGAAGAAGAATTTCTTTTGTTAGGGCAAAGAATGGCGAGGTTCCAGATTTATGGGAAAATCCAAGAACTGTTATAGATTTTTCAGTTTCAAAAAGAATTGTTAAAGGCTTGGATGTTAAGTTTTCTATCAATGATTTGTTGGCTCAAGACTTAGTTTTCTATCAAGATAACAACGACAATGGAAAATTGGATACCTTCAATAAAGAGATGTTGGTGAATACTGGCGTATCAACTAGTCAGCAGAGATTAGAAATGGACAATGTAGTTTTTAGGTATAAAATGGGTTACAATGTTTCAATGAGCGTGAGCTATAAATTTTAAAAAAACATTTTTCTAATTTTGAAGTTGGTTCAACAACTGCATTCAATAAAGGCCTCATTCACTGGTGAATGGGGCCCTTTTTTTAGTATAAATTTTCAACACTTAACATTTTAGTAATCTTAAGTTAACACTGAACCAACAATGTGCTGTTAATTTTGTATTAACAAATTACACTATCATATGAAAAAGTTTAACCTATTATTATTGGGTTGTTTAATTTCCTTGTTTTCACTGGCACAAAAGGCCAGAACCATTAGTGGTGCTATTACTGCTAATACTACATTTTTTAGCGATACCATTTATACCTTAGATGGTTATGTGTTTGTAAAAAATAACGCAACATTGACTATTCAGCCTGGTACTATCATTAAAGGTAAAGCGGGTAATAAGTCTACGCTAATTATTACCAGAAATGGCAGTATTCAAGCCAATGGAACTTTAGCAAGACCAATTGTTTTTACTTCAGAAAAAGCAACAGGTTTGCGTAACAAAGGCGATTGGGGTGGTATTGTTATTCTTGGTAAAGCAATTATCAACAGACCTACAGATTGTACTACTTGCCCAGGTGCTTCAGTAGCATCAGGTGAAGCTGGTATTCAAAATGCAATTGAAGGCGATTTGGACAATGCTGCTGGTGATGCTTTATATGGTGGAACAGATAACAACCACAGTTCAGGTACATTTAGATATGTAAGAATAGAATTTGCAGGAACAGTAATTACTCCTGGAAACGAAATCAATGGTTTAACCATGGGTGGTGTTGGTAGAGGAACTAACATGGATCACATTCAGGTTTCATTTGCAGATGACGATGGATTTGAGTGGTTTGGTGGAAATGTAAATGCTAAATATTTGGTTTCTCATAGAAATGTGGATGATGATTTAGATACAGATTTTGGTTTCAGTGGTAAAATTCAATTTGCTATTGTACAAAGAGATTCTGCTTTATTTGATATTGGTTCAGGCCCAACTACAAATGGTTTTGAATCAGATAATGATGCAACAGGTACTGAAGCTACTCCTTATACGGATGCAACTTTTTCTAATATTACTGTAGTTGGTCCTTTGGCCAACGGTACTGCCTTAGGTTATTCAAATTCATTCCAAAACGGAGCTCGTATCAGAAGAAATTCTCAAATAGGATTATTTAATTCAATCGTTATGGGTTTCCCTGATGGTTTATTTATCGACGGTGCTAGAAGTGTAAACAAGCATCAAAATGATACCTTGTTATTTAAGAACAATATCTTAGCAGGAAATTTAAGAGCAATTAATGGAACAACAACTGGTGGTTCAAACGGACCCTTAACCAGAGCAAAAGTATTTGCAAGTGCAAATGATTCAATTTTCTCTGCTACAGGTGTATTATCAAATCCATTTGCATATACCAACCCTAATTTTACTCCTGCTGGTTCATCTGCTGCTTTAACAGGTGCATCTTTTACAGGAACAAAAATCTCAGATCCATTTTTTGAAAGTACTGCTTATAGAGGTGCAATGGGTGCTTCAGATTGGACTAAATGCTGGTGTAATTTCGATCCTCAAACTGCTGATTACTCAGTAGGTAATATCAATAATATGCCATTGGTTTACGATGCTGGAAAAGATTCTGCAATTTGCTCTGGAAGATCTTTAACTATTGGACAAACATTAACTGGTAGCATGAAAGCATCTTGGACTCCTTCAGCAGGATTAAGTTCTGCTACTGCTTCAAGACCATCAGCGAACCCAACTGTTACTACTAAATATTTTGTAACTGTTACAGATACTGTAACTGGATGTTTTTTAACTGATAGTATTTTAGTAACCGTTAACCCAACACCTGCCGCTAATTTCACAGCTGCCAACGGTGCTGCTGGTTTGGTTAATTTTACCAATACTTCTACAAACGGAGTTACTTACTTATGGAATTTTGGTGAAGGAAATACTTCAACCAATTCAAGTCCTTCACATACTTATTTAGCCAATGGAGTTTACAATGTAACTTTAACAGCTACCAATGGTGTGTGTTTAAACGCAACTAGCCGTCAGGTTAGTGTTACAGGTATTGCTTCTCCTGTGAGAGCAATTACTGGCGACATTACCGGCAATACAACTTTCTACAATGATTCAATTTATGTATTAAACGGATATACGTATGTAAAAAACAACGCGGTATTAACTATTCAGCCAGGTACTATTATCAAAGGTGGTGCAAACAAAGCTTGTTTAATTATTACTAGAAATGCTAGCATTATTGCTAATGGAACCAAAAATCAACCAATTGTCTTTACATCATCTAAAGCTGCTGGTACCCGTAACAAAGGCGATTGGGGTGGGTTGGTAATTTTGGGTAAGGCTATTATCAACAGACCTACAGATTGTACAACTTGTCCTGGTGCTTCTGTAGCAGCAAGTGAGACAGGTATACAAAATGCAGTAGAAGGCGATTTAGATAATGCTGCTGGTGATGCTTTGTATGGTGGTAACGACGATAACCATAGTTCTGGTTCTTTAAAATATGTACGTGTTGAATATGCAGGTACTGTAATTACCCCAGGTAACGAAATCAATGGTTTAACCATGGGTGGTGTTGGTAAAGGAACTACCTTAGAATATATACAAGTTTCATTTGCTGATGACGACGGATTTGAGTGGTTTGGTGGTAATGTAAACGCTAAGTACTTAGTTTCACATAGAAATGTGGATGATGACTTAGATACTGACTTTGGTTATAGCGGTAAAATTCAATTTGCAATTGTACAACGCGACTCAGCATTATTTGATATTGGTTCAGGCCCAACTACAAATGGTTTTGAATCAGACAACGATGCTTCAGGAACAGAAGCTAAGCCATACACAGATGCTACTTTCTCTAATGTAACGGTATTAGGTCCTTTGGCTAATGGTACACCATTGTCTTATGCTAACTCATTCCAAAACGGAGCTCGTATCAGAAGAAATTCTCAAATGAGTTTATTCAATTCAATTATCATGGGATTCCCTGATGGTGTGTTTATTGATGGAGCTAGAAGTGTAAACAAGCATCAAAATGATACCTTGTTGTTTAAGAACAATATCTTGGCTGGTAATTTAAGAGCTATCAACGGAACCAGCACTGGTGGATCGAATGGTGCTTTAACAAGAAGCAAGGTATTTGCCAATGCAAACGATTCAATAGCAGCTGCATTTGGTGTATTGGTTGATCCGTTTAATTATACCAATCCAGTATTTGCTCCTGCAGCTAGTTCACCTGCTTCAACTGGTGCTTCTTTTACAGGTTCAAAAATTTCTGATTCGTATTTTACTCCTACAAGTTTCCGCGGTGCTATGGGTTCAAACCCTGATAGTAACTGGACAAATTGCTGGTGTAATTTTAACCCACAATTAGAAACATACGCATCTTCACCAATCAATAACCCTAGTGCAACTGCAAGCTTTACAGCACCTGCAAATTCAGCTACTTTAAAAGTTGATTTCTTAAATAGCTCTTCAAATGCTACAACTTACTTCTGGGATTTTGGTGTAATTGGTAATGCTGATACTTCATCGGCCATGAACCCAAGCTTTACTTATCCTGCTAATGGAACTTATACAGTTACTTTGGTAGCTAAGAGCAAATGTGGAAATGCTACTACCAGCAAAACTGTTGTAATAAATGATTTAAGCATACTTCCAGTTGTAGATTTTACTTATACTAAAAATACAACTACTGGTTCAAATGAATTTACTTTCACCAATACCACTGTTGAAAAAGGATTAACTATTAGCTACAAATGGTATTTTGGTGATGGCGCAACAGCAGTTACAAAAAATGCAGTTCATAGCTATACAACAAAAGGTGATTACGTAGTATCTTTAGTTGCTGAGCATGTTTATGGTAAAGATTCAGTTACTAAAACTATCAAAGCTATTCCAACTTCAATTACAGAAGTAAATGGCGCTTTTGCAAACTACGCTGTATATCCTAATCCTACGAGTGATTTAGTAAATGTTTCATTTACCTTAAATTCAAGTAATATGGTTTCAGTTCAATTGCTAGACATTACAGGTAAATTGGTAGTTGGTACTGAAGTTGCTAAATACAGTGTTGGTTCAAACCAAATTACTTTAGGAACAGCAGGATTGCCTCAAGGAATGTACTTTGTAAGAATTAACTCTGGAGAATCAACAGTTAATACTCGCTTAGTAATTGTGAGATAATATTTTTCATTTTTATATCCAAAAAGGGCAATCCGCAAGGGTTGCCCTTTTTTGTGCTATTTTTTTGAGGAGAGTGTTATTGACAATATTTTTTTCTTATTCAACAATTTGTAGTATGTTTGATATAAATAACATTACATGAAATCAATCATTTACACATTTTTATTTGGAGCTTGCTGCCTTATTTTGCTTCAGTCTTTCGATACCAAGAGTCTCAACAAAAGGGCAGATGGTACCAATCCGGGTTATACCGGATCGCCCGGCGATAGCTTAAAAAATTGCACTGTTTGTCATGGTGGCACCGCTACGCCAGTGATAGAATGGATTACCTCCGACATCCCCGCTGCAGGATTTAAACCAGGCAATACTTATAAAATTACTGCCACCAATACTTCGCTTTCTCATAACCGTTTTGGGTTTTCAATTTCGCCACAAGCCATAGATGGCAGAATGCTTGGCACCTTAGTAGCGACCGATACAGGCAGAACACAAATTAATGGCAATGGAAAATACATTACTTACAAACCAGCTGGAGTACCAGGCCAAAACATGGCAGTATGGGATTTCAATTGGATAGCCCCAACAGATGGCACAAAGGAAGTGGTGTTCTATGGTGCGTTCAATTCAAACCAAGATGGCCATAAAGGAGGCGATTTAACCAAATTAAGTACCTTACGTGTATACCAAGAAGGCTTTACCAGTTTAAATGAATTAAATGTCGGTTTGAACCTATCCATTTACCCTAATCCTAGTTCAGATTATTTGAACCTTGAGTTGAATAAATTGGATGCAGGCGAAACAGACATTAAATTATTTACGCTAAATGGCAAGGAAGTACTGAACCTAATGAGCAAAAATTTGCCAGCGGGAATCACCAAAGAGCAAATCAATATTTCCCAAATTGAAAGCGGCATTTATTTGGTTCAAACCGTTTGCGGAAGCCAAAGCAGCACGCAAAAGCTTGTTGTTTTTCACTAGTTGTATAAATAAATATAAGCATTTAAAGAAGTTGCAATGAGCAACCACAAGAAGTAGGGCAAAATCAATAAGGATTTGCTTTTGCTTACCGTATAATATGTAATCATAATGGCTGCCACCAACAGCGTTAATGCCGTAATTATTGCCAACGAAATTGTTACTAGGTGGTAGTTAAAAAACATTGGATTCCAGCCAACATTTAGTATCCATTGCAAGGTAAAAAGGGCTATGAGTAACTCATGGTTTTTCACCCTTGGCCATAGATAGGTCATATAAACAGAAAAGCTAATCAAAATGAAGGTCCAAGCCGCCCCAAACACCCAGCCTGGCGGCGTCCACGGAGCCTGATTTAAATTTTGATACCATAAAGAAACAACACCATCGCTGGTGGCTAAACCGCCAAGGGCAAGCGCTGCGAAGTTTATTAGTAGAAACAGAAATAGTCTTAAGGCCATAATAGTAGAACAAAATTGAAATAAGGTTATTCGAATGTAAGGTTATTAAACTTATAAGAATTGGGTTTAATTCTTAATTTAAAAATCGATTTGTTTAAAGAATGACTGTCCGACCCAAATGGGGTCGCATGTTTATAGCAAGTCAACGTTCCGATTAACAAACGACCCCGGAGGGTTTAAATGTAAAAATCAGCTTAATAGGTAACCTATATTTTAATTTAGTCAAGCACAATTCTCTTACAATAATTCTCTTATCTTC
Organism: Bacteroidota bacterium; assembly: GCA_947485745.1. Lineage (GTDB taxonomy): Bacteria > Bacteroidota > Bacteroidia > UKL13-3 > UKL13-3 > B1. The sequence continues at coordinate 46,128 of CANKQY010000001.1, read as the reverse complement.
GCCGCTTAATCAGTTTGGGTTTTGAGCAACTGCAAGTCCTCGCGACTCACACGCTAACGCAATCAGATTAACGATAAACCACTGCGCCTGCAGTGAGCTTGTCGAACTGCACTTATAGTTCAATGGATAGAATTTCAGATTCCGGTTCTGAAGATGGGGGTTCGAATCCCTTTAGGTGCACAATGTGTTATTATAAAATCCTAATTTTAAGCATTTTATCTTACTATTTTTATAGTAGGTACAGCTATAGGTACAGCAAATTCGGTTTTGCTTAGATGACTGATTTATTAGTCCAACGAATCAAAAAAGTTAAATATCTTTTTTGCTTAATTTCTTAATCCTTCAACTTACACAATTATATGATTATTAATTTTTTTATTACATCAACTAAACCTAATTTTGAGTAAATTACTATTTAAAAAGGAAATATAAAAGCTTTGCATTTCCCGCTAAACACATGAAAAAAGCCCAGAGAAAAATATTGTTTATTGCTTCATTTATTTTTATCCAATGTATTTGGTGTTTGCCGCTATTTGCTAAAGTTGATCCAGCTAGTTTATTAGCAACAAGCAAATCTGCCGGATTTATAGAAAACAAGGGTCAGGTAATTGATCAATATAGAAAGTCTAACTCGGCAGTATTGTATTTATTAAATGGCAATGGCTTAAATGTGCATCTGAGAAAAACGGGTTTTAGCTACGATATTTTTACTACCCAAAGAAAAACCAAAGCCTTATTAGGTATGGCTGAACTCATACAAAAATTACCAGGTAAAGAGATTGAACCCGAAGAAGTAACTTACCACTTTCACCGCATAGATATAACCTTACTAGGTGCAAACCCAAGCCCACAAATCATTGCAGAAGGCAAAAGCAGCGATTATACCAATTATTACAATGTAGATCATGCATCCGATGGAATATTAGAGGTACACCAATACCAAAAAATAACATACAAAGCTATTTATCCCGGCATTGACATTGAGTATTTACTCAACGAAAAAGGCTTTAAATACAATTTTGTAGTGCATGCCGGCGCTCAGCTTTCTGATATTAAACTTCAATACAAAGGCGCTCCATTTAAAACCAATGGACAAGAATTAATATTTAATACCAACCGAGGAGAATTTAAAGAAAGCATACCTGCCAGTTGGCTCATTAAAAACGGTCTGAACCAAACCGTACAGGTAGATTATACCTTGCTAGATAAAGAAACCATTGGTTTTAAAACGCAAGCACAGATTGCTTCATTTGATTTGGTGGTGGATCCAAATCCAACTAGATTATGGGGTACGTATTATGGTGGGGGTAATGTAGAGGAGGGAAAGGCACTTTGCTCGGATGTCAGTGGAAATGTTTATTTAACTGGGAATACTCAAAGTACTAATAATATAGCTTCATCTGGCAGTCATCAATCTACCATTGGGGGTATAGTAAACGCTTTTTTAATTAAATTCAATACTAGTGGAGTTAGTCAATGGAGCACTTATTATGGAGGCAATGATAATTCTCGTGGAGAATCTATTTGTTCGGATGCCTCTGGAAATGTTTATTTAGCCGGTAGTACCGGAAGCACCAACAATATTGCCACCACCGCCAGTCATCAAGCAAGTTCGGGAGGTAATTATGATGCATTTTTTGTTAAATTTAACACCAACGGGGTAAGGCAATGGGGAACATATTATGGAGGTATTAGCTATGATTTTGGCTATTCTCTGTGTATAGATGTCACTGGAAATATCTACCTTTCTGGTCAAACCAATAGCAGTAATAATATTTCAACTACTGGCAGCCATCAAACCAATTTAGCCGGAAATAATGATGCATTCTTAGTTAAATTTAATACTAATGGTTCAAGGCTATGGGCTACTTATTATGGTGGAAGTGACCGTGAATCTGCATATGGTTCTTCGATATGTACTGATGCCAATGGGAATATATATTTAGCTAGTTCTACGATAAGTGTTGATAATATATCCACTTCGGGCACTTATCAGACCGGAAATGGCGGCGGAGAAGATGGTTTCTTGGTTAAATTCAATACCAATGGTGTGCGGCAATGGGGCACATTTTATGGAGGAAACTCCTTAGATGTAGCTAGAAATATATGTACTGATGCCTCTGGAAATATATACCTAGCTGGAGTTACCAACGGTATGAGCAATATCTCCTCAGCTGGAACTCATCAAGTTATTTATGGCGGTGGAGTTGACGCATATTTGGTTAAATTTAATACAAATGGGGTGCGACAATGGGCCACCTATTATGGAGGTAACGATTATGAAGATGTATTCTCTGTTTATTGCGAAGCCAATGGAAATATATACCTAGCTGGAAATACTGGCAGTGATAACAATATTGCTACTACTTCTGGTTATCAGCTTACTAATGCAGGCGGTAGAGATGCTTTTTTAGTCAAATTTAATACGAATGGGGTAAGGCAATGGGGTACTTTTTATGGAGGTATTGGGTCGGATTATGGTTATGCTGTTGGCAAAGACGTAAGTGGAAGTATTTACTTGGCAGGCAACTCACTAGGTTCAAATAGTTTATCCACTTCAGGTAGTCATCAAACTGTGAATGGGGGAAGTGATGATGCTTTCCTAATAAAGTTTCAAGAATGTATTCCTACTGGTACCTTGGGAACCATAGGCACAATAAATAATCCTGCAACCACCTATTGCCAAAATAGCACCTATACTTTTTCATTGAGCTCAAGCACGGTTAATGCAGCAGGTTATTGGTGGACGTTACCATTAGGTTGGGTTATCGTTAGCGGGCAAAATACCACCACAATTATAGTAAATGCAAATACCTCTGGAACTATCAGTGTTAAGGCGTATAATAGTTGTGGAGATACCACAAGCGCAGCCACTAGGTCTATTTCAGTAATCTCTTTTGGAACAATTGGAAATATAAGCGGCAGTTCTGATGTATGTGTGGGTAATGCAGTAATCTACAGTGTGCCAACAATTAGCGGTGCTGCCAGTTATATTTGGACCTTACCAAGCGGTTTAACAGGTAGTTCAACAACTAATAATATTAACGCAACTGTTGGTTCAACCATTGGCAGTGGAAATATGAGCGTGCGTGGTGTAAATGGCATATGCAGCAGTGCGGTAGCACAATTGCCAATTGCCATTTATGCGCAAGTTAGTCAACCCGGAGCTGTAACAGGTGCCTCATCTTTTTGTGCAAATAGTCAACAGAATTTTGGTGTATCCACCGTTGCCAATGCTTCAGCTTATCTATGGACTTTGCCTTCGGGATGGAGTTTTAATGGGGCCAATAATACCAATAACATAAGTACCACTGTTGGCAATAATGCTGGTAATTTCATTTTAAGTGTTCAAGCCACAAACCCAGGCTGCACTAGTACGGTGCGAACACAATCAATAACGGTAAATGCTTCCCCACAAATATCGGGTAGTATAACGGGCAATGTGAATACCTGTGAAGGCGCAACCCAAACTTATAGCGTCTCTGCCACCAATGCGAGTTCTTATAGTTGGACATTCCCTTCTGGTTGGAGTGGTAGTTCGAGCAGTAATAGCATTGGGTTAACGTTTAATGGAGTAGCAGATACCTTACGGGTTGTAGCGATAGGTTCAAGTGGATGTAGTTCGGTTCAAACCAAGCGTTTTATAAACGTGCAAGCAAAGCCTGTTCAGCCTATTGTATCTGGCTTAACGCAAGGATGCAGCAGTCAATATGAAACGTTTAGGGTTAATAAAGTTTTAAATGCTTTAAGTTATACCTGGACGGCTCCAAATGGCTGGGACATGAGTCCGAGTAATGGAATAAGCACAGATACGAGTATATTAATTAGGCCAACAAGTGGAGTTGGCGGAAACATAAGCGTAAAAGCCACCAGCACCAATGGTTGTGTGGGAGCAGAGCGGATTTTGAATATATCTTCCATATCTACTTCCATACCTAGCACACCCCTAGCCATCACAGGAGATAATGCGTTTTGTGTAGGAGTTTCAAAAACCTATAGCATTGCTGCAGTAAGCGGAGCAACAGGTTATACTTGGACAGTGCCAATAGGATGGAATATCAGTTCTGGTCAAAATACCACTTCCATTAATGTTATACCTAACAGCAATACAGGAACCATGCAGGTTCAAAGCATACAAGGCGGCTGTAGAAGTTCGTTTAGCAGTTTGTCTATTTTTAATAGTTATACTCAGGCCTCGAAGCCACAAAGCATTACGCCAAGCAGTCAGCCTGCTTGTGAATTAAGTTCCATTACCCTCAGTTCAAATACGCTGATTGGTGCAAGTTCTTATGTATGGCAATTGCCAAGTGATTGGAGTTTTATAGGTAATTCAACTTTACAAACCATACAAGTAAAAGTGGGATCAAGTAATGGGAATGTAACGGTGCGCGGTAAAAATGAAGGATGCGAGAGTGACTCTAGTTTAAGCTTGGGAATGACAGTTAGTAGACTGCCGCAATTTTTAGGAGGAATTGCAGGAGAAAAATATATTAAAGCAAACACCAGCAGAAATTATAGCATAGCTGCCAGCAACGCAAATAGTTATGTCTGGAATATCCCGAGCGACTGGTTATTATTAGGAGGTGAGAATACCAATTCAATCATGGTATTAACAGGGAGCCAAAACGCCACCTTAGGGGTGAAAGCAATTAATAATTGCGGTTTTAGTCAAAGCAGTTTAAATGTAATTACTGGCGTAAGTGCTACTCTTATTGAGCAAGATGACTTTAAATCATTGAAAATATTTCCTATACCAGCTAATGAAAAAATTTTCATAGATTATGAATTGCAAAAGCAAATAGAAATTCAGTTTGAGCTATTTGGTTTAAATGGTCAAACTCTCTTTAGCGGTAAATTATCAGCGGCAAAAGGTTTGGCAACTATTGAAACAAATGATTTAGCTACTGGCTTATATTTACTGAGGTTTATCAATCAAGGACGTGAAATTACAAGTAAGAAAATTCAAATCATAAGGTAGTAAAATTAAATTAGTTTATGACTCACTTATAGGTCAATTTAAAATTTAAAACTAATTCCACCAATTAATTCAAAAGTACTGAAAGTAGTAAAAACGTAAGTCTTTGCTAAACTACATCTCTACTTATTCAGTAGGTGGTGCAACTTTTGCCGTTATTAGTGCAAGTTTTTTAAATCCTGAAGTAATTTTGATTGGTGGTATTATTTCATTAGTTGGAGTAGGATATAACTTTTATGCATGGTACAATGTAAAAAAGGCTGCATTGAAACAAAAGCAAGAAAATAAAAGATAAAAACCGTAAATATCTTAATATGTCTAAACTTTTGTATGTTTGAATGGTGTGTAGTAAAGACTTTAAATGGCGAATTTTAGCATTATTCTTGCTTACAGGATTATTTGCTTGCAACCGAGATTGTAGTCGTAGAATTACGTATAAAATAATTAAGCCTGGAGTTGCGGACTACTTTCAGATAGAAAAAGGTAAAGTTAGTAATTACGTGCATTATTATAAGGGTCTTTTTATTGACTCTGTTGCATTCACAGCCGATTCGCCATATTTTTTTTTAAAGGAGGAGATTAAAGACCTGGAATCAAAATGCACGTCGAGTGAATTTACTCAGTATAAATACTATACTTTCAAAAATTCAAGGGATGTTAGAAGAATCGACTTGATTAAAATTGAGGGTAATTACGCTCCGAATTTATATGATGGTGATAGGGATTTTACCAATTTGAAAATATCCTTTAATAACGATAATTTCGACTTTTATGATTTCGGTTCTTCAGTAGCGGCAGGTAATTCGCAATCCGATTCCATTATTTGTCGAGGTAAGAACTATGGAATTGGTTGGGTAATTACATACCCAAATACAGCTGCTAAACGCTATAGAATATACTTTAATGCCGCTCATGGAATAATTCAATATGAAAATTTCGTAAATGACGAGCAGTATTATCTAATAGATTAAAATACAATTCAAGAAATAAACCACAAGCCTTAAAGATTAAAAATTTTAAGCATGAATTCAAAAGCGGGTCGTTAGCGCCGCGAGGAGAAGGAGAAAGAGAAAGAGAAAGAGAAAGAGAAAGGGAAAGAGAAAGAGAAGGAGAAAGAGAAAGAGAAGGAGAAAGTTCTTCTACGCCAGGGCTTTGGCGAACGAGGGGAGCAGGAGTTATGTTGATGGATTTCGTTTCAAGTGAGCAAAAGCAGATTTCACTTTTTTGCAATCCAAACTCCAAATACGAATCACTAATGAAAGCACTAGCTGGCGTTAATAAAGTCTTTGGTGAGCAAATTATTTAAAGGATTCTTTACATTTTATACTGAAAATATTATAAATACACTGTTTTATTCTTTTATCACTTTAAATGTTTGTTTCAAATTTTCTCCAACACGCAAAAAATAAATGCCTGAGGGTAAATGAGCCAATTCAACTGTTGTGTTTTCTGAATCTATTTTTCCTTCAAGTACTACTTTTCCTGTAAAGTCATTAACTGAATAATTTGAACCGAGTGATTTTACAGGAACATTAATATTGATTTGATTTTGGGTGGGGTTGGGATAAATGTTTATTTTTGTATTTTGATTTCCTATTACGTTCATTCCTAATGTATTATCATTGTGATAACGAACTAAAGCAAAATCGTAGTTATTGTTAAATGCGCTAAAACCCGCTATAATAATTTTACCATCAGTTTGAATGGCAAGCGCACTTTTAATAGAATGAAGATCAGTATTATGATTGCCAACTGGAGTTGAGACAATTCCCGTATTACCAAAAGTGCTGTCTAAACTGCCATTTATTTTATAACGGACTACGGTCAAATTCAAAGCAAAATTAGACCCCTGAATGCTATATCCCCCAGCTATAATTTTACCATCACTTTGAATAACTAAGGAATTAACTTTTTTTACATCTGAAATATTTGTATTTACTATTCCATTATTACCAAAAGTGCTATCTAAACTTCCGTTGGTATTATAACGAGCCAACACAAAACCCTCACCAGCCAGCAAAAATTTACCGTTACTTTGAATGGCTATAGCTTCAGCAATAGCAAAACTACCAAAATCTGAAGAAACAATTCCGCCAGTCCCAAAAGTGCTATCCAAACTACCATTGGTATAATAACGGACTAAGGCAAACTCATAAGCTGTGCCTCCTGTCGAGGTAACTTTCACGATAAACCCAGCCACCGCAATTTTGCCGTCACTTTGAATGGCTAAAGCGCGGCCACCTAAACCAGATTTAGTTGCAATTCCATTGGACCCAAATGAGCTGTCTAAAGTTCCGTTGGCAGTGAAACGTAATAAAGAAATATATGTACTGCCCTGAGATTCACATACCACAATTATTTTACCATCATTTTGGATAGTTATAGCATTGGCAATAGCGTCGCCTCCAATAATTGCAGTCCCGCCATTACCAAATGTTGCATCGAAGCTTCCATTGGTATTGAAGCGGATTAATGGGGAACCTTGACCAGCTGCCACAATTTTACCATCACTTTGAATGGCTATGGAGTTAATAGAATAACCTATATCAGTTGCCACAATTCCACCAATCCCAAAAGTCGCATCTAAGCTGCCATTGGTATTATAACGAATTAAAGCATATTTATCATTGCTTGTGCCTGCTACCACAATTTTACCATCACTTTGAATGGCGGTAGCATTGCTTCTATCCTGCAGACATGTTTTCATACCACCATTTGTTGTTACAATACCAAAGGTATTATCTAAACTTCCAATTTGTGGCTTTGCAAGAGAAAACAAAAAAATCAAAGTGCAAAAATGATTAAGTACTATTTCAATACATCAATAGCCATTTTAATGATAGCTACATTTTTGCAATAGTTATTATATTTATTCTGCTTCGGCTCCGCTTTACCTATTTCATAAAATTACACTATCCTAAACTAATACTAAGAAAAAATAAAACAACAAAACATGAAAAAAATGATTCAATTTTGATTAGTTGAATTATCGTCCCACACCGATAGCAGAGAAAGTGATGAGTATAATATTAAATTATCCCAACGTCGTTCAAACAGTTGTGTGAAATATATTATAGCCAAAGGCATTCCAAAAGACAAAATTATAGCCAAAGGATACGGCGAAACCCGTCTTATAAATCATTGTTCCAATGGCGTTGATTGCACGGAGGAAGAGCACCAACTTAATAGACGCACCGAGCTTAAAATTCTCTTGCCTGATAGTCAGCTAGAGCAGGAGTGACCCCGCCTAACACCCTCGCGCAGCCAATTAGTCCAAAAAATCTCCCCATCCCTTTCCCTTTCTCCTTCTCTTTCTCCTTCCCTTTCTTCCCTTTCTCCTTCCTTTTCACTTTCTTTGCTTCATCAATGAAAATCCTTCAAATATTTAATCGCTTCCCCTGGCCCCTTAAAGACGGTGGGGCATTGGCAAATTTCAATGAAAGTAAAGGTTACCAAGAAGCTGGTGTTGAGCTTACTATGGCTGCCCTAAATACCGAAAAGCATTTTATTGATTACGATACTTTGCCAGAGCAGGTAAAGGCTATGGCAGATATTCATTTAACCTATATCGACAATAGGATCAAAGCGAAAGATGCCTTATTAAACCTATTTAGCAAGCGCTCTTATCATGTGGATAGGTTTATTAGCGACGAATTTGAAAAGCAACTCATTGATATTTGCAAGTCCAAAGAATTTGATGTCATAGTTTTTGAAAGTATTTTTGTTGCTCCCTATTTAGCCGCCATTCGCGCAAATAGCAAAGCTCCTTGTGTTTTACGCCAGCACAACATAGAGTATAAAATTTGGGAAAATTTAGCGCAACATCAAGGTAATATTATTAAACACTCTTATCTTAGGTTGTTGGCTTTGAGGTTAAAAAAATACGAGCTTTCTATGCTGAACCAATTTGATGGAATAACAGTTTTTACGCAAACAGATTTTGATACCATGTGTACTGATAATTGCAAAATTCCTGTAGGCATTTTCCCTTTTGGGGTAAACACAGAAAAGTTAATCATTAACAATGAAAACCTAGAAATGCCTAGCCTCTTTCACCTAGGTTCCATGGATTGGTTGCCAAATCAAGAGGCCATGAATTGGTTCATACAAGAGGTTTGGGCAGATATTTCATTGGATTACCCAACTTTACATTTCTATTTGGCAGGCCGAAATTTTCCTGTAGAATTTTATGATTACAATAACCAAAACAATATCAGAATTCTCGGTGAAATAGACAGTGCCATGCAACTCATGAACGAAAAGGCAATCATGGTTGTTCCATTATTTTCGGGTAGCGGTATCAGAGTTAAAATTATGGAAGGCATGGCTTTGGGTAAGTGCATTGTGTCTACAAGTCTTGGTGCGCAAGGTATAAACGCTGTTGATGGCGAGCATATTCTCATTGCCAATACAGCCGATGAGTTTAAAGAGAAAATAGAATACCTTCTTAAAAATATAAGCGAAATTGAACGGATTGGAAACAATGCAACCAATTTGGTGAGGTTAAATTACGACAACAAGGTGCTTATACAAAAGAAACTAGATTTTTACCGCCAATTAAGTCCAAACTCATAATGCGCATTTTGTTAACTACGCTCAATGCCAAATATATTCACATGAATTTGGCCATTCGTATTCTTTACGGTTTGAACCAAAAACATGAAGGGCTCGATTGGAAGGAATTTGCCATAAAGGAAGACCCCAAAGAAATTGCCAAGGCATGCAAGGACTATGAAGTAGTGGCTTTCAGTTGCTATATATGGAACATTACCCAAACATTAGCTGTAGCAAGACTTTTAAAAGAGATAAATCCGGGTATTAAAATTTTGCTCGGCGGACCAGAAGTGAGCTATGATTGGAATGATGTTATAAAGTTGCCAGAAGTAGATTTTATCATTGCTGGTGAAGGTGAAATTCCTTTTGCTGATTTTTTAAATCACTATCCAAATGTATCAAGCATTGGCAATTTGGTTTATAAGCAAGATGGAAAAGTAAAATACACCCCTTCTGCCGAAAGTTTTGATATCAATACTTTGGAAGGTTTCAACCCATACCTGTTTGAACCAACCGATGCGATAAAAAACAAAGTAAGCTATATGGAAACCTCCAGGGGTTGCCCGTATAAATGTGAGTTTTGTTTAGCGAGTTTAGACAACAAAGTACGTTACCTGCCCACAGCAACTATCAAAGAAAATTTGTTGTTCTTAATGGAGCATGGAAAGGTGATCAAATTTTTAGATAGGACCTTTAATGTTAAAAAGGATTTCACACTCGATATCTTCCAATTTATTTTGGATCACCACAAACCTGGTAATGTTTTTCAATTTGAAATCACTGCTGATATTGTGCATCCCGATATCATTAAGTTTATACAAGAGAAAGTCCCCAAAGGCTTGTTTCGCTTTGAGATTGGCATACAAACGGTCAATCAAAAAGCCAATTTGGAGGTAAGCAGGAAGCAGAATTTTGAAAAGACAAAAGGAGTTATTTTGCAATTGCAAGATTATTTAGAAATGCACCTCGACTTAATCGTTGGCTTGCCATTGGATTACATAGACGACATTGCCTATAGCTTTGAGCAAGTATTTGCACTGCATCCACCAGAGCTGCAATTGGGCTTCTTAAAGTTCTTAAAAGGCACACCGGTGCGCGAAAAATATGAGCAATATGGTTTTCGGTTCGACCCAAATCCGCCTTACCAAATAATTGAGAGTAACTATTTGAGTAAGGATGAATTGATACAAGTAACCATGTTGGAAGAAGCAATGGAGTTGTATTGGAATAAAAAGCGTGCAATACACACCATGCTTTATGTAGAAACCTTAGGTGGCATGTTTCAATTCTTTTCTGAATTAGGAGATTGGTTCAGCCAGCGAAGCCATTTTCACAAACATACTTTAGATGAAAGCTTTGAATTATTGGCCTCATTTTGTTTGCATAAATACCCTAACGACGAATATTTGCAGGAGTTGATAGCCATTGATTATTACTTGCATTTTAAAGTAAAACCTAAAACTATGTTTTTGGAAGAGGTAGATAGAACACTTAAATCACAAGCAATTTCGGAGCTCAAATTGAACCAACATTTATACAGGTTTATTGTACTACCTATTAGTTTTAATCTAGGCCATTTTATTAAAACCAATCAAATATTGCCTGAACCAAATGTGGTTGTGATGCAGTATTCTGGCACAAGAAAAGCCACATTTGCCGGGGAATTAAAGCTCGAAAAAGAATTGGCATAAGATTGGTATTTAGATGCCAAAAATATTGCATCTTCGCAGTATGTCGTCGCATCACGTTGTTAGAGATACCCAAGAACCTGCATTGATCATTGCCAATGGCGAAGCTTGCAGCATAGATTTGCTGAACCAATTATTGGAATGGAGTCCGACAGTAATGGTATTAGATGGCGCTTTAGAGCGTGTTTTGGAGCTAGGTATTAAGATTGATATTGTATTGGGAGATTTTGACAGAGAGCATCATCCTGAGCAATTTTTGGCGCACCAACAACCGGTAGAAATTATACATACGCCAGATCAAAATAAAACAGATTTAGAGAAAGGAATTGATTTGTTGTTGAGTAGAAATCATAAAGCGATTAATATTGTTTGGGCTACAGGCAGGAGAGCAGATCATACCATCAATAATGTAACAAATTTGGTAAGGTATAAGGATGAAGCAACATTGGTGATGTACGATGATTATTCCAAAATTTATTGCTTGCCCAATTCGTTCGATAAATGGTATGTGAAAGGAACGCCTATCTCTTTAATTCCAATAGGAGTGGTTAAAGGTATTACCACACATGGTTTAAAATACAACCTTCACAATGAAGATTTAGCAATAGGGTTTAAATCTGGGAGTAGCAACGAGGCTTTAGTTGATGGCACAATTTCTATTCACTACCAAGAAGGCAATCTGTTAATGATGGAATGTTGGGATAGGTAAAATAAAACAGTATCAGGCAGAATCTATTATTAATAAAATATCAATTTAAATTTAACTTTTAGTTATTTAATTGTTATCCTATTTTTATAATTGTAAAAATTTCTTTTCCTAACTATTTGTTTAAATAGCGGTAACAATTTAGACACATACCAACAACATTTTTGATAGGTAAAATTTATTATCCATGAAAATATTTTTCCAATTCAAGTGTGTGTTATTACTCGCATTGCTCTTAGGATTTAATACTAACAGTGAAGCGCAAATTAGAGCTCAATTATTAGGGCGCTATTCTATTGGTACTTACAACAGCAATGGGGGAGTGGCAGAAATTTCTGCATTCGACCCTGGCTCAAAACGTATGTTTGTAATCAATGGTCCTGATTCTAGCATCAAGATTGTAAACATTGCAAATCCATCAAATCCAGTATTGGTTTCAACAGTTTCAGTTAAGCCTTATGGTATTGATGTTACTTCTGTTGCTTGTAACAAAAAAGGTTTGTTTGCTATTGCAGTAATCGATTCAAATGGCAAAACGAATCCAAGTTCTATTGTGTTTTTAGACAACAATGGAAATTTCATTAACAAGGTTAAAGCAGGTGCAAATGCTGATAATTTGGCATTTACCTCCAATGGTTTAAAGCTATTGGTTGCCAATGAAGGTGAGCCTAATGTTGGTTACACTATTGATCCAGAAGGTTCAGTATCTATCATTGATTTGAGCAATGGTGCGGCATCTTTAACGCAAGCCAATGTGCAAACTGCTGGTTTTACAGCCTTTAATGCACCAACACCATTAGATTCAAAAATTAGGGTATTTGGAAGGATACAAACAATTGGTGGTGCGTTTTTACGCAATTCAACTGTTGCAGAAGACATGGAGCCAGAATATCTTACTATCTCCGACGACAATACAACAGCTTGGGTAACATGCCAAGAAAACAATTGTGTGGCAGTATTAAATATCAACACTGCAACCATAACGTCATTGATGCCTTTGGGATTTAAGAATCATAATTTACCTGGCAATGGTTTAGATCCTTCGGATCAACCTGCTTCTGCTGGAATTGCAAATTACCCTGTTTTTGGAATGTATAATCCAGATGGTATTTCCAATTATAAAGTTGGAACCCAAAATTATTTTGTTACTGCCAATGAAGGTGATGCACGTGCAGATTGGGGTACAGCAAATAACGAAGAGGTAAGAGTTAACAACGTTGCTTATGTTTTAGATACCACTAAATTTGGCGGTGCAACAGGAGTTGCAGCTGTTAAAGCCAGTTCTGCTCTAGGAAGATTGAATGTTACTAACCGTTATGGTGATTTTAACAACGATGGTAAGTTTGATAGTATATTTACTTATGGTGCCCGTTCTTTTTCAATATGGAATGGTTCAACTGGAGCTTTGGTTTGGGATAGTAAAGACGAATTTGAGCAACGTGTATTGGCAACTTTTCCTGCAAACTTCAATTGTGGTCATACAACTAACTCTTTAGATGATAGAAGTGATAACAAAGGTCCAGAACCAGAATCTGTAACCGTTGGAAAAATATTAGATAGTACTTATGCATTTGTAGGTTTAGAGCGTGTTGGTGGTATCATGATTTATAACATCACAAATCCTGCAAATCCTTACTTTGTGCAGTATATCAATACAAGAAATTTTGGTGTTACCCCTAACCAAACTAACTTAGCTGCAGTTGGCGATTTAGGTCCTGAAGGAATTGTATTTATTCCAGCATCAGAGAGTCCAAATGGAGTAAACATGATTATGTTATCAAATGAGGTGAGCGGAACAGTAGCATTGTTCAGCATAACCACGCCCGAAACTGAAGGCATTTCAAAATTAGAAGATTATATTAATAACAATTCACCTGCTATTGGAACTTTTCAAGGCATCAATTACAAAGAAGCTGGTTTTTCTTCTTTATTCCCAATTCCAAATACCAATGGAACTGAGTTCTGGACTTGTTCAGACAGAGGAGTAAACATTGATTGTGCAAATGCTAACACTGCAAGTTGCCGCCCTACTTACGATAAATTATATGCATTCCCAACTTACAGTCCTAAAATTCACCGCATACGTATTGCTGGAGATTCGATTCAAATTTTACAAAGTATTACTATCAAACGTCCGAATGGAGCAGGTGCTACAGGGATAATAAATCCTACAGGTTTAGGTAGTACTGCGGCAGAAGTTGCATCAACTGATACTGTTTTAAATTGTGCAAATTTTAGTTTAAAAACTACTCCAAAAGATACTTTTGGAATAGATCCAGAAGGTTTAGTAGTTGACAAAAATGGTCATTTTTGGTTATGTGAAGAAGGTGGTGCAACTATTTGGAAACTAAATCAAAATGGTGTGTTATTAAATAGATATACACCGTATGCGAATTTAGATGGAAAACAAGCTGTAGATATACAAATAGATTCAGTTTTTAAATACCGTAAAAATAACCGTGGATTTGAAGGAATTTCAATTGCACCAAATGGAAAAATTTATGCAATGATTCAAAGTGGTATTCAATATCCTAACGTTACAATTGGCGATAATACTAGAATTCACCGCATATTGGAAATTGACCCAACTACTAATAATCAGCGCATGTTGGTTTATTTAAACGATGGTATAATTGGAACTGGTGGTAATCAAATTAGGTTAAGAGATTGGAAAATTGGTGATATGGCTGCAGTTAACGATAGTATTTTTTTAGTATTAGAAGCCGCCGCACGTGGGACCACTGATATTAAGCGTTTGTACCAAATCAATATTAAACAAGCTACTGCTGTAACTTCAGGTTTATATGGAAGTTTGACTTTAGAAGGATTAGTTGATTCAACTGGTTTGGCTAATTATGGGATTAAACCTGTAACCAAAACATTGGTGATGGATTTATTAGCAAGTGGTTGGCCAGCAGCTCTAGATAAAGCTGAAGGATTGGCTATTATTAACGATAGTACCATTGCAATTAATAATGATAATGATTTTGGACAAACTTCTCCGTTGGCAAATGGAATTGCAACTGCTACAGGTAACTTAAGCCATTTAATTACTTATAGATTGTCGGGTGCAAAAAAGTTAGCTAATTATAGACTCGCTGCTCCAACCTTCACTTTGCAAATTTTACATGCTTCAGATATGGAAAGTGGCATTGATGCACCAATTGATGCACCAAATTTTGCTGCTGTTATGGATACCTTAGAAGGTAGCTATTTAAATACTGTTAAATTGGCTTCAGGAGATTGTTTTATTCCTAGTCCTTTCCTTGCTGCTGGTGAAGACCCAAGTATGCAAACGCCATTAAGAAATACTGCTTCTTTTTATTATGGTGGAACACAAGCCATAAGAGCTGCTATTGGTAGAACAGATGTTGCCATGATGAACATTATGGGCTTTCAAGGTTCTGCTTTTGGTAACCACGAATTTGATTTAGGAACACCGGAGGTGAATAGCATTATTGGTGTTGATATTAGAAGCAATGGTGCAGATAAAAGATGGATTGGTGCTCAGTTCCCATACTTAAGTGCCAACTTAAATTTTGCAAATGATATTAACTTGAGCTATTTAACAACGAACCAACGTTTGTTAGTAGATAGTTTTAAAACATCACCAACCATTACCGCTAACTCACAGAAAAAAGGTATTGCACCCTCTGCTATTATTCAATTAAATGGCGATAGAGTGGGTATTGTTGGAGCTACAACTCAATTATTAGCCTCTATTTCATCTCCTGGTGCTACTACAGTTTTAGGTGGTAGTTCAGATAATATGCCTGCCTTGGCAGCAGTATTACAACCAGTAATTGATTCTTTAAGAGCAATGGGCATTAACAAGATAATTTTAATGAGTCATTTGCAACAATTGGCAAACGAAAAAGCTTTGGCTCCATTATTAAAAGGCGTTGATATTATTATTGCAGGTGGATCGCACAGTCTTTGTGCAGATGGAAATGATAGGATCAGACCAGGAACCCCAGTAGCAGATAGATACCCAATTCTTACGCTTAATAACGACAATGAGCCATTGGCTATTTTGAACACTACCAGTGAGTGGAAATATGTTGGTAGGTTTGTGTGTGATTTCGATGCATTGGGTAGGTTATTGCCTAACATGTTAGATTCTACTATCAACGGTGCCTACGCAGCCGATACTGCAATGGTAACAAGTTTATGGGGTAACTATAATGCTGCTTTTGCAGCTGGAACTAAAGGTGGTGCAGTTAGAACTTTAACTACTGCTATTGCCTCGGTTATTAATTCAAAAGATGGAAATAAATTTGGTAAAACAAATGTATTTTTAGAAGGTAGAAGAAACTTTGTAAGAACAGAGGAAACTAATTTTGGTGATTTATCTGCAGATGCCAATTTATGGTATGCCCGCCAATATGATAACCAAGTAAAGGTTTCTATCAAAAATGGTGGTGGCATTAGATCAGCTATTGGTAATGTAAACGCTGTTGGTTCAACAACTATATTAGAAAAAACATTGGCAAATCCTTCTGCAGGAAAAGCAAGTGGCGATATCTCTCAATTAGACATTGAAAATTCTTTGCGTTTCAACAACGGTTTGTCAATTGTTAGAACCAATGCTGCTGGGTTAAAAAGACTATTAGAGCATGGCATTTCTGCAACCATTCCTGGTGCTACACCTGGTCAGTTTCCTCAAGTGGGTGGTGTTGCTTTTAGTTATGATACTACTAAAGTAGTTGGAAACAGAATTCAATCTTTGGTTATTATTGATTCTTTAGGTAATAAAATAGATACCATTGCCAAAGAAGGTAAATTGTTTGGAGATACTACTCGCACTTACAAAATTGT
The DNA here is from genome assembly GCA_947485745.1 of Bacteroidota bacterium. GTDB lineage: Bacteria > Bacteroidota > Bacteroidia > UKL13-3 > UKL13-3 > B1. The sequence continues at coordinate 29,387 of CANKQY010000001.1, read as the reverse complement.
TACGTTAGATTTCTTAGCAAATGGTGGAGATAATTATCCTTTCCCTGCTAATACAAATTTTAGGGTAAATTTGGATACTGCCATAAAAGTACCAGGCGTAGCAACATTTACTACTATTGGTAAAGAGCAAGATGCCTTTGCAGAATACATGGCTACTAAATTTACTTCAAATCCATTCAATGTTAGAGATACTAATTTAAAAGGTGATTTTAGAATTCAACTCTTGAACACTAGACAAGAAGGTTTAATTATACCAAATTCTGGACCAAGCAGTTCACAATCACCGTATTTACTGCCAGTTGCTCCAGGAGTAAGAACTACTGCCATATTAACTGCTGGCGATAAAGTAGGAAATTACATGATGGCTGGAACGCCGGATGGTACAGGTGCTTACGACAATGGTAACGGTACTTTTACCTTTTTAGTAAGTCATGAGTTTGGTAATACTTTAGGTGTAAACAGAGCACACGGTGCTAAGGGTGCATTTGTTTCTAAATGGGTAATCAACAAATCAAATTTAAGCGTAGTAAGTGGTTCAGATTTGATCCAAAAAGTTAATTTATGGAATGGCACAGGTTACACCTTATACAATCCTGCTGATACTTCAAGCAAGAAAGCATTCAATCGTTTTTGTTCATCTGATTTGCCCGCTGTAAGCGCATTTTATAATGCAACAACTGGATTAGGAACACAAGAAAGAATTTTCATGAATGGTGAAGAAGCTGGAGCTGAAGGTAGGGCTTTTGCAAATATAGTATCAGGAGTAAATGCTGGAACTACTTATGAATTGCCTTACTTAGGAAAATTCTCATGGGAGAATTCAATTGCCTCACCAGTTGCTCAAAACAAAACAATTGTTGTGGGTACAGATGATGCCACTCCAGGTCAGGTTTATTTCTACATAGGAAACAAAACCAATACAGGAACAGAAATTGAGAAAGCTGGTTTAAGCAATGGTCGTTTATATGGTGTAGCAGTTGCAGGTTTAACAGCAGAAATTAGTGCTTCAATTCCTGCTGCCAATACAGCCTTTACCATGGTAGATTTGGGTATCGTAAGAGACTCATCAGGTGCAGCATTAAATGCAAAGAGTAATGCCTTAGGTGTAACTAATTTCTTACGTCCAGAAGATGGTCATTGGGATCCAAGTAATCCAAACGATTTCTATTTTGTAACTACCAATTCATTCACAGCGCCAAGTCGTTTATGGAGATTGCGCATGTCTGACATCAAAACTCCAGAATTAGGCGGAACTATCACCGCAGTATTAGATGGAACTGAAGGTCCAAAGATGATGGACAACATGACCATAGATAATTATGGAAACATCTTGTTGCAAGAAGATCCAGGTAACCAAAGTTACTTATCAAGAATTTGGCAGTATAACATAGCAACAGATGCTGTGAAAGTTATTGCAGTTCATGATTCAACAAGATTTGTAGCAGGTGCTCCCAACTTTTTAACGCAAGATGAAGAAGCATCGGGTATCATAGACATGCAATCAATCTTAGGAGCAGGTATGTTTTTAATGGTTGATCAAGCACATTACGGAGTAGGTGGCGAGCAAGTAGAAGGCGGACAAATTTTATCATTGTACAATCCTGATACTTATAATGCCAATCCAGAAATCAATGTAAAATCCAACAGTGTAAATATTCCAAACGGATTAACTACTCCAAATGTTAACACCCAATTTGGTATTGCAGCAACTGGAAGCAGCGAAACTAAAACGTTTATAGTTGAGAATATAGCTAATGGAAATTTAACAATTAAAAACATTGAAATTACAGGTGTAAATGCAAGTGAGTTTAGTATCGTATCTCCAAGCACTATGCCAGCTAATGTGAATGGAAATAGTACTTTAAGTGTCATTGTTAGATTCACTCCTAAAGCTTCGGGTAATAGAAACGCTACCTTAGTATTAACTAGCAACGATTTTGATGAGCCAACGTACTCATTTGCTATTCAAGGAACAGGTGTTTGTACAAGTCCAATAGTTGCTGTAACATACGTTGGTTCAAACAGTTTTTGTGATGGTGATAGCGTGGTATTAAACGCTAGCAACTCTAGCACATTTAGCTACCAATGGAGTAAGTCTGGTGTAGCAATTAACGGAGCAAATGCTTCAAAATATACTGCTAAAGAAACCGGTAACTTCACGGTTATGGTAACAGATACTTTTGCTTGCTCTGCTAATTCATCAGCGGTTGGGGTAATTGTAAATCCAATACCTGCCAAGCCAAGTATATCAAGAAGTGGCGATGTATTAACCTCTAGTCTTGAAAGCAACTACCAATGGTATTTAAATGGAGGTATCATCAATGGTGCAACAGCCAGAAATTATACAGCAACCACAAAAGGTAGTTATAATGTAAAAGTAACCAATGCAGCAGGTTGTGCATCTGTATTGTCAGATTCATTGAGCTTTATACCTACTGGCTTAAACTTATACCAAGCCATCAATCAAGTGAGCATTGCTCCAAACCCATACACTGATTTTACAAATATTCAATTGGGATTAAATAGCAATTCATTTGTACGCATTGAAGTAGTAAGTACTTTAGGAGTATTGGTTGAAGTTTTAGAAGAAAAACAATTATCGGCAGGAAATCACGCTTATACTTTTGGCGCAAAAGAACATGGATTTGCCGCAGGAATGTATTTAGTAAGAATTACCGTTGATGGCGAAACAGTTGTAAAACGTATCGTAGAAAGTAAATAAAACCATTTCGGTTTGAACCAAAAGAGGCCTGATCCATTCACTTGGATTAGGCCTTTTTTTTGGTTCAAACATTTCTTGAACCAAATGCTTGATTACTTGTTTACTTTTGAAAACTAAATTTAAAATATGAACAATAATCCATTAACCATAAAAAATCCCACTCATTCAAGAACCATTATGAATGAAATGGTATTGCCCAATGATACCAATACCTTACATAATTTAATGGGCGGAAAGCTATTACATTGGATGGACATTGCAGCAGCCATTGCAGCCCAAAAGCATTCTGGCAAAACGGTTGTTACGGCTTCGGTTGACAGTGTAAGCTTTGCTAAATCAATCAAATTAGGCGATGTAGTAACGCTACAAGCAGAAGTTTCTCGAGCTTTCAATACCTCAATGGAGGTTTACATAAAAGTTTGGGCAGAGAACATTCCAACTGGCGAAAGTTTCTTGAGCCATGAAGCCTATTATACTTTTGTGGCCCTAGATCGCAACGGAGGTCCGGTTCAAGTGCCAGCCTTAAATCCAGAAACCGAAGAAGAAACCAAAAGATACGACGGAGCCCTCCGCCGCCGCCAACTCCGCCTCATCCTAGCAGGCAAAATGAAGCCAGATGACGCCACAGAGTTGAAGGCATTGTTTATGTAGGTTGATAATATTTCACATTAACATTTCTTTAACTTTTTTGCGCTTAAGGTTTGATTTTAGGTGTAAAAGAGTAAATTTGCACCACTTTTAATACGTAAAAATATCTTAACTATGTCAAAATCAGGTGTTATAGCCCAGGTAATTGGACCTGTTGTAGACGTTAGCTTTGCTGGCGGAGATAACAAATTGCCTAAAATTTATGAAGCCCTATATATTGATAGGCCAGATGGTACCAGAATTATTCTTGAGTGCCAAAAGCATTTAGGTGAGAGCATGATTCGCACTGTAGCAATGGATAGTACCGACGGTTTAGTTCGTGGTATGACTGTTACTTCTACCGAATCTCCAATTGTTATGCCTACCGGTGATGATATCCGTGGTCGTTTATTCAATGTGGTTGGTGAGGCTATTGATGGAATGAAAAAGGTAAATAGCGAAGGACCAAGAGCTATTCACCGCGACGCACCTCCATTTGAAGAACTTTCTACTACTTCTGAGCCTTTATATACTGGTATCAAGGTAATCGACTTAATTGAGCCATACGCAAAGGGTGGTAAGATTGGTTTGTTCGGTGGTGCTGGTGTGGGTAAAACGGTATTGATCATGGAATTGGTAAATAACATTGCCAAGGCTTATGAAGGTATGTCGGTTTTTGCTGGTGTAGGTGAGCGTACCCGTGAGGGAAACGACTTGCTTCGCGAGTTTATTGAATCAGATGTAATTAAATATGGTGCTGAGTTTAAACACAGCATGGAAGAAGGTGGTTGGGATTTATCAAAGGTAGATTATACCGAATTGGCAAAGTCTCAAGCAACCCTCGTTTTTGGACAAATGAATGAGCCTCCTGGAGCACGTGCTCGAGTGGCTTTATCTGGCTTAACCATGGCAGAATATTTCCGTGATGGTGATGAAAAATCTGGTGGTCGCGATATCTTATTCTTCGTAGACAATATCTTCCGTTTTACCCAAGCGGGTTCTGAGGTATCGGCTCTTTTGGGTCGTATGCCTTCAGCGGTAGGTTACCAACCAACTTTGGCCTCAGAAATGGGTGCCATGCAAGAGCGTATTACTTCAACCAAACGTGGTTCAATCACTTCGGTTCAAGCCGTATACGTACCTGCGGATGACTTAACAGATCCAGCTCCTGCAACAACATTTGCCCACTTAGATGCAACTACGGTATTGAGTCGTAAAATTGCTGAATTGGGTATTTACCCTGCGGTAGATCCATTGGATTCAACTTCACGTATCCTTTCTGCTGCGGTAGTAGGAGATGCACATTACAATTGCGCACAACGTGTTAAATCAACTTTACAGCGTTATAAAGAATTGCAAGATATCATTGCCATCTTGGGTATGGACGAGTTAAGTGACGAAGATAAATTGGTTGTATCACGCGCTCGTCGTGTGCAACGTTTCTTATCTCAGCCTTTCCACGTGGCAGAGCAATTCACCGGTTTAAAAGGTGTATTGGTGCCAATTGAAGATACCATTAAAGGTTTCAACATGATCATGGATGGCGAGGTTGATAAATATCCTGAAGCTGCGTTTAACTTAGTTGGTAACATCGAAGATGCGATTGCCAAAGGAGAGAAAATGTTGGCCGAAATCAATGCATAATTAATAGAAAAACTCACATGCAATTAGATATCATTACTGCCGATAAAACCATATTCAGTGGCCAAATTGATGCTGTAACGCTTCCTGGAAGTAAGGGTAGCTTTCAAATATTGAAAGGCCATGCGGCCCTAATATCTAGCCTTGAAAAAGGAAAGATTGTGGTTAAAAATAAAGAAGGCAAACAAGAGTTTGAAGTAAGCGGTGGTGTGGTAGAAGTGCTTAACAATAAAATTGTAGTACTAGCCTAATTGCTATAACATTTCATCGGAAAGGCCGAACCGCATGGTTCGGCCTTTTTATTTTTTACCTTTTTTCAAATTCTTATATTCCTTTTTTCGCTTTTAACAATTGGCTGAACCTTTTATGTAAGCGCCTTTTATTTTCCTGCAATTTTTCTTTTATCTTTACCCTAATGAAAAAGAATACGCTGTATTGGCTTTGTCAGATAGGTGGTTGGTTTCTATTTGTTTTACTTGAATTCATTGGCTATGGAAATATATATGGCTTCAATGAATTGCTGATCCTAAACGTAGCCATCAATTTTGTTGCAGGTATTGCCCTCACGCACCTCTACCGTATTTTTATCATCAAAACGAGTTGGATCAATCTGCCAATTAAAAGATTGCTTCCTATTGCGGTATTGAGCATTGGCTTTGTTTCTTTTTTGCTCACCATGCTCAATATTTACCTCGATAGAATCACCATTCCATTGATGAACCAATTGCCTATTGATACCATTCTCATTTTAAATTACCTGTTCAATTGGAGCAAATACATTTTACTTTGGGCCCTGGTTTATCATTTGTTTCAATACTGGGAAAGATCATTGGAGGCCGAAAAAGCCAAGTACCAATTGCAGGCAATCATCAAAGAAAATCAATACCAAAATCTCAAAACGCAGCTCAATCCGCATTTTCTTTTTAACTCCTTAAATAGCATCAGAACCCTTGTAGATGTAGAGCCCGAGCTTTCCAAAGAAGCCATCAATAGATTGAGTAGCTTGCTTAGAAACTCCCTTCAAATGAGTAAAGAAAAGGTTGTTTCTATGGAACAAGAACTAGAAACTGTGAATGATTATTTGGCAATAGAAAAGATTCGTTTCGATGACAGGCTAGCTATAAAAATGGATATCGATCAAGCAGTTTTAAAAGCAAAAGTGCCACCAATGATGTTGCAAACCTTGGTTGAAAATGCCGTTAAACATGGTATTTTTAAGTCGAGGGATGGTGGTTTGGTTCAGCTAAAAGCCTCTCAAAATGATACCCAATTGTTGGTTCAAATTATCAATACTGGTCGGTTTGAACCAAATGAGCATGAGCTAGGATTTGGCTTAGAGAATACCCGCCAACGCTTAGCAATTTTGTTTGAAGACCGCGCAAGTTTTACTATTGAAAATTTAAACGACACAGAAGTAGTTACCAAAATAATATTGCCATTATGATACAAACCATTCTAGTTGATGATGAGCGTTTGGCTCGCGAAGGATTAAAAAATCTGTTAAAAGAATATACAGACATACAAATTGTTGGTGAGGCTTCCAATGTTGATGAAGCCTTAGATATGATTGATAAATTGAAGCCTCAGTTGATTTTCCTCGATATACAAATGCCAGAAAAAACGGGGTTCGATTTATTGGAAGATTTAATTGAAACACCAGCTGTTATTTTTACCACTGCTTACGATGAATTTGCCATCAAAGCTTTTGAGGTAAATGCATTAGATTATTTACTCAAACCCATTCAAAAGGACAGGTTAGGTGAAGCCATCTTAAAAGCAAAGAAACAAATTGATGAGCTGCGATTAGAAAAACTCAGAGCAAGATTATTGCCAGATGAAAAGGTTTTTATCAGAGATGGGGACCGTTGTTGGTACATTAAATTGGATGAGATAAAAATGATTGAATCTGCCGGAAATTATGCCAAAATATATTTCGATAAATACCAACCCCTCATCCACCGGACGCTTAACTCTTTAGATGAGAGATTGAGCGACCAAATTTTCTTTAGGGCCAATCGCCAGCAAATCATCAACCTCAATTACCTTGATAGGATTGAGCCATTCTTCAATTCCGGATTTTTGTTTTACATGAAAGACGGCAGCAAAATCGAAGTCAGCCGCCGCCAAGCCGTAAAATTCAAAGAAACAATGTCCCTGTAAGGGCGAAATATTTTTCGCCCCTACGCAAATTCCCTGGGCAATCTCATGTAAGGGCGAAAAATCTTTCGCCCTCACGCAAATTCCCCGGGCAATCACATGTACGGGCGAAAAATCTTTCGCCCTCAACCATTTGAGGCAAAACATCCTCTCTCCCTCAAGAACAATATTCGGGTCGGCAAAAGGGCGAAAGATTTTTCGCCCCTACATCGGAAAAATTTTCCCTTCAATGGCCGGGTAAATGCGTTTCATCATTTCGAGGCTCATGGTTTTGTATGCTTCGATGCCCGCTTTTTCTTTTGTTGTTTGGAATCCTTGAATGCCTCCTATGGCATCATGCATGATTTCGCTTTGGGTCTTGGCATCTTTCAAAACAACATCTAAATCGATGGTTGAACGCAACATGTTTCCCCAGATAACACCTAAGTCTTTTGTATTGGCCTCCAATTCTATGATGTAATCTGCTTGCTCGGCTGTTTTTACAAACGCGCATCCCTTTTCCATGAGCTTCTTTTTAAGAGCAGGTTCAAGTATGGTATAATACAATTTATTATCGAGGTTGAGCTCTTTGCTTTGCATGAAAATTTTTATGGGAGCCAAGTCCACCCTTATATTTGCGATAGGTCCATCTAGGTTCAGCAAGAGTTTTTCCATGCTCACATTCACACTATCTCCCATCATCAATCTTTTAAGATTGGTTTTGATATTGAGCACTTGTATAGGTTCAGAACATTGAATGCTACTGATGCCAAATTGCGCAGAGCCATCCGCCTGCGTTTCAGCAGAAACATTGCCTTTGAGCAGAATATTTCTGCCTTCAATCAGTAATGGTAAATAGGGGATGCTACCAAAGACGGTATCCGATATTTTTAGTTGCGTGCTTGCTATTATTGGATGATCCAAAGGCCTACCCATTACCACAGCTATTTCTTGCTCGCTGGCTCTTATTTGAACCAAATACAATTGACTTTGTAGTTGAGAAAAGATTTCATTGAGTAAGAATACCCTGCGACCATTGTAATCGGTTTCAATAGATTCGTTCAAGTAATTTTGCAAACTAATTGCTGCTTTTATTCTCAATTGAAGTTTTTGAACAAATTCAGTTTCTGAAGATAATTTATCTGCTCGGTTCAGCAAGTCTATTGATTTTTCTAAAGCCTCAAATAGTTTCTTTCTTTTGTAAGCTTCAAATTCAGATTTGCTCAATCTGTAGTAAATCCAGTAATCGGTTTTGTCTTCCCAGCTATCCATTACTTGGAAGCCTTCCATGGTTTCGGAGGCTATCATGCGGGTATCGGAAAAAAACTGCTGACTGAAATTTTGGTTGTTTTGGTATTGCGATAGGATGGAGTTACTAGAAACGGTCACCTTAATTTCGCCCATCATATCGTCTAAAGCATTTTTCTTGGCCACTCGCTGAAAATCGCCGCTATTGTTGAGTTTACTACTATTGCCGATACCAATATAATAATTGGTATTGGTTGGCCTTTGAGCAACCCATCCTGGCTTTCTGCTACTATTTACATCTACTTTGCGCACACCGCATCCCATGAGCCCAACGGCCAATAAGATCCAAATTGCACGTAAATGTAAATAGTTTTTCATTTTTTTTGGATGGTTTTTACACAAAGAAACAAAGCAACAAATTAATTTAGCGTCTATATTTTTTCTTTAATTTTTTTAAAAATTAAGCTCAAGGCTTAAAGGAAAAAAAATTGTTGCTTTGTTTCTTTGTATTGAAAAATAAACTATTGGCCGTTGCGTTCCTTGGTTAGTTTATCCATTTCGGCATTGAAGATTTCTTCAAACTTTTTCTTGTCGTAATCTTGCTCAATTTTTTTGTTATTGGCAATGCCTTTTTCTATGCCATTTAATACGGCTTGCTTGTTGGCCTCAATGGATATCCAATAGGTATAAGAGTTATTGGTTTCTTTGAATAATTTTTCGCCCAAAACTTTCACATCTACTAATTCTTGGTTAGTAACCTCGCGAGCCAATTCTTCAAACTTGTTGTTGAAATCAACTTGGTTGCCAACGGTGCGTTGTTGGGTATATTGGTCGGTTACTTTTTTAATAGTAGTTTGGATCAAACCGGCCATTTCAGATTTTGCATTTTGCAAAGCAATTTTCTTGGCTGTTTGTAAATCTGGACTACTACCGCTGCTCTTTGCGCGGAAATTGTCTTTATCGGAATAGTATTTGCCCTCACTAAAAGGAACACTGATTTCAACTGCGCCAGTGCTATTTTCAATTGGAGTTACCTTGTTCTTTTTAGATTTACAAGAAGCAAAAGCAACTGCAAATGCCAATAAAAGTGCTCCTGAACGTAACAGGATTCTAAGATTTGTTTTCATGATTTTGTGATTTATTGTAGTTAAAGTTAATGATATTATTTTCTTATCCAAAAACAATGCCAAAAAATGTCGCAGGTCGCAATTATCAGGTTTGGATTTATTGCAAGTTTTGATGAATTGCAGATTATTCGCAATCCTAATAGGCTTGAATAATAATGTTGCTGGATAAAATGCAGGGTTTGTTAGCGCTGATAATATTACAAAAGCAGAAAAGGTCTGAAGGCCTATTGGATCATTTTGGGCATTCAATATTCCCGGGCGTAAGCGCGCCGGGCTATTTTATCATCTAATCAGCGTAATGGTTCCGTGTAACTCTTCTTGTTGGCCGGTATTGAGTTTTTTGGTTTTTAGGATAAAGAAATAAACGCCTTCGGGCGCTTCTATGCCCTTATCATCTTTGCCGTCCCAGCTAAAATAGCTCACATCGTCTTTAAAATAGAGTTGACCCCAGCGGTTGTAAATATAGACCTCGGTTTCATTGCATTGGCCACTTACTCCTTCAATTCTAAAATCATCGTTTTTGCCATCGCCATTTGGCGTAAATACATTAGGAACATTTAACTTATCGAGCGAATCTGGTAAACTCACAAAGCCGTAAGCAGTATCAGCGCAATTGGTGCCAAATTCCACAATAAGTCTAATGGTGTCGCCATAATAGATACTGGCAATTTGTTTGGTAGGACTCTCCTCAAAGCTAGTATCACCGTTGGGGAAGGTCCAAAAGAAATTAGAGGCATTTGGTGTCAAATTTTTGAATTTGAAAATTGAAGCGCAGGTATCTGCCTCCCAATTAAAATTAGCATTTTGAATTCTAAAATCAAATTTGAGGGCAGCATTGCTGCAACGCGGACTCAAATTTATTGGTGCATAAACTCCTGGTGTTGTTTGCAGATCAGTAAATGGAATATTGTTATTTGGACAGCTGGCGCACATACTCTGGTAAACAACCCCTTTTTTGTCGAACCTACTGGTACCGCCATCCACATGGTCGCCTGAGTTATTTGGATTGTCGCCACCAATAAAAGTAGCATAAAGCAAGCCAGAGGCGTTTTTATTGAGCATGAGTAAATAGAAATCACTCCCATCAGTAACGTTTTGAAACGCATCAGCGGTAACAGGAATTCCATCTGTAGAAGATAAAGAGCCATCTGTTTTTGTTGCGGTTGCCCCACCCCAACTGCTCACATATATTCTTTTGCATTCATCTACTAAAAATGCATTAATGGTGAGGTCAATTTGGGGTCGGCCTGAACCAAAAACGGTTGACCACAAATTGGTTTTTAAATCTGGGCTCAAACAAGCAATAAATTGATGAGAATTTGGGTTGTTATAAACGCCATTGGTTACAGGTATTTTACCTAAGCTCTGTCCTACAATGTAAATATTATCATCTTGGTCAATTTCTAATGAAATTATTTGATCGTAATTACTGGTGCCATAATAGGTTGATTTTAGAATATTCCTGCCTGCTGCATCCAGCAAAACAATGATACCATCAGCTTTTCCTCCTAAATTACCGGGGTTAAGCGTACCAATTGTGCCAGGAATGTCGGTGCTGTTGGTGCCGCCAGAAAGCCACATGCTGCCATTGGGCTCTAGGTCGAGGCTGTAAAAGGCGTCAATGTTATTCCCTCCTAAATAGGTGCTCCAAGTGAGTTTTTTTAAATCGGGACTCATTTTAAACACTACGCCATCTTGAAATCCCTTGAGGGTGTTTTGAAGGCAAAGCGGAGTTGTGGGGAAATTGCTTGATTGAGAAAAGGAAGCCACATAAATATTTCCCATAGAATCAGCAATTACATCGCCTCGGTAGCTATCTGCAAAAAAATATTGAGTAGTGTTATTGGTGTTAATGCCATCGTTTCCGACTCCACCCAAATAGGTTGAACCTACTAATTTACCATCTTTATCAAACTTGGTTAGAATGATGTCGTGTCGGCCGTTATGACTGGTATCATAGGCGTTTTTGGAAACAGGATAATTATTGGAATAGGTATTTCCCATAATGATCAAATTGGCGCTATCATCTACAACTAATGAATGAGGTACCTCGTTGTTTGACCCTCCCAAGTATGTGGCATATAACAATGTTTTGCCATCTGAGCTATATTTACTGAAGGTAATATCACATGGAAATCTACCCAATAACTCACCTTCTGCATTGCCACCACCAGCATAAGCCAGTTGGAAGGCATTTGCCGTAACCGGGTATTTGCCCAATGAAGTGGGATCGCCAGTGGTGATGCCTGCTGCGTATAAAGTGCCATTTTCACCCGGAGTAGCAGAGCAGCCAAAGTTATCTTCGGTGGAGCCAGAGTAGGTTAAGAAAACAATTTCAGGGTCTATAACCAAAGGGTAACTTGGGTTATAACTCTCGTCTGCTACAAAACTTATCTCATTGCCATTTACCAAATAGTGTATAGATACGTCAATTTTTTTGTCGCCAATAATTTGGTATGAATAGGGTTTCTGCTCCTTTATTAAGCCTTTTGGTGTTTGTATATATAAATCGCCGTATTCTAAATAAACATTGCTTGCCCCATTTACTTCAATTTTTATATCACTTAATTGAGCGTTTGGTTCGAGCCAATACTCCATTTTTAATTGGTTTTTATTGGAGTGAACCAACACATTGATGCCCTTGTAAATACTTGCTAAGCCCACATGATTGGATGCTCTTACCTTGTTGGCATAATGTGTAGGATTATTGCCAATGTAGTAATTATAATAATGTGTTTTAGGTGAGGTAAGAATTGGTTTAGATTGCTGTGCGCCTATAAATTTAAAAGTTAAGGCATACATGTTAAGAAGGGTATCACCTGCCGCAGGGTTTGATTTTACTGGTCCGTGCGAGTGCAGTCTATCTAATTGCGCCTCATCAAAAAAATAATAAGAAAAAAAATCGGACCCTAATTGTAAATCAAGTGTATGCTGTTTGCAACGAAAATAAATGTTTGGGTCCCACTGACCTTTATTTTCGCGCCATTCAAAAAAATCGGTGGCTTGTTGGCTCGGTTCAGGCAATTGTGCTAAAATATTGCCTGCAACAAGCAATAAACATAATTGAAATATGGAGTATCTTAGCCAACGCATTTGTTCGACTAAATTACCACTTATTTTGGAAATTTGTTATAAGGCAAAGGATTAACGAATAATTAAGAAAAAAAATCGGAGCATTGCAACCTTCAAACAATTTAATTCATCTGCTTAAATAAGACTGAAAAAGTGAGCAAGCAACTTGAGGATAATATAATACAAGGATGTTTAAAAAGAGAGGTAAAAGCTCAGAAGGCATTTTACCAGCACTTTAGCAGCAGTATGTATGCGGTTTGTTTAAGATATGGCAATACCAAGGAGGATGCAAAAGACATACTCCAAGATGGTTTTGTAAAGGTTTTTACCAAGCTAGAGCAATATACTGGAAAAGGTTCTTTGGAAGGATGGATGAAGCGCATTTTTATAAATACTGCCTTAGAGCATTATAGAGTAAATAAGGTGTATCAACAACAAAGTGATTTAGAGGATGCTCATGGAATTGGACAAGCACCTGAGGCTTTGGGGAAGATTACACAAAAAGAAATTCTAGCAGTTTTAGGCAATATGGCAACAGGGTATAGAACTGTTTTGAACCTTTATATTATTGAAGGTTTTAATCATGCCGAAATTGCATCAATGCTTGGAATTAGTGAGGGCACTTCTAAAAGTCAACTCTCTAGGGCCAGGGCTTTATTTATCCAGCATTGGAATCAATTGAACAAAGAAAAAAGTAGATTTTGAAAAATAATTTAAACATAGATCAACTCATCAAAGAAGGGATGGCCAATTTTGAGCCAATTCCACCTGCCGATGCTTGGAGCTTTATAGAAAAGCAAATTCAAGTTTCGCCAGCACCAAGTGGGCAGGGCAATCAATTAATGAATACCATTAAGCAAATTAGCTTGGGTGGTAAAATTGCTGTAGTTGTTGGTGTGTCGTTTGTTTCGCTTGGTTTATATTTCGGTTTGAACCAAAAGGAAGTTGAAAAAACGAATTTGCCTCCACAAGAAAATACTATTGAAAAAGGAGAGTTGAAGCAAGAAACTATATTGGCTCCAGAAACTGTTATTAAAGGTGAAGCAAAAATTAGCACAAAAAAGCAATTTTTGGAAAGCAAAGTGCAAATTGAAGCAATTAGCAATCAAATAAATTCTGAGCTTAGCCAACCAGCGCAAATCCCTAGCATCGATAAGGCTTTGGATCAAACCGAACCCCCTGTAAAAGCTACCGCCAAGGATAGTGAAACCAAGGAAAAAGAGAATGAACCAAAAGGAGCCTACAGTAATAGAAATTTTCAAGGCAAGGAAAATAACGACATCAAGACCAATGCGTTTGAACCAATAATCTCCAACGCATTTAGTCCTGATGGTGATGGTTTAAATGATACCTGGAAGGTGCAAATAGATCATGCATCTTATTATCATGTTTCTATTGTGGATGCAAATGGTGAGGTGGTTTTTGAAAGCAATCAATTAAACAATACTTGGAATGGCACCAATTGGAAGACAGGCGTGGATTGTGCAAGTGGGAGATTTATTTATGTAATTGACTATCAGTTAAATGATGAAACAGAGCGACAAACTAAACGTGGATTTATTAATCTGTTTAGGTAGGGACTAGAAATTTGAAAATAAAATTGTAGTTTGGCAAACAAATAAAGAAGACAAAAAAGTAAAAATATATATATGATGAAACGATTAATTACTAGACTAGCTTTATCGGCAGTATGTTGGCTCATAGCTAACTCGGCCTTTTCACAGTCAATTAGCATGAACGTGTTGCCACGTGTAATTTGTTTAGGGAGTCCTATCCAAGTTGACATCTTTCTTACGGGTGTGAGTGTTAATGATGTAACCTCATACAGATTTGATTGGGGAAATGGAGATTCAAGTATCAATAATATCGGTAGCCCGGTATCTAATACCAGAACCTATCAGTACCCAGCGGCTGGTATTTACAATGTTAAAGTTACTGCCAGGTTTACTAATCGTTCTCCCTTAGAAACAAATGTTTGGGATACGGTTTACAATAGACCAGTGGCTAATTTTAGTTTAATAAGCCAGGATTCGCAATGTTTTAAATACAATTATTATTGTTTTAAAGACAATACAACTGCAGGAGCAGCGCCTAGTTTGCCTATTGGAAAAGTAATTTATACTTGGGGTGATGGAGATAGTAATTCAATTTTGGCAGGTGGAAATATCTGCCACAGGTTTACGCAAGGAAATCGCAGATTCAATGTTGGTTTAACCACAACAGATATTGGTGGTTGCGAAACAAAAGAGTTCAAATTTATTTTTGTTGCTCCCAATATCAATCCACGTTTTACAGTGAGTGGTACGCCAAGGTGTGATACCACACCTTATATTTTTGTGAACAATACACCAGTTTCAACCTCAAATTTATTGTGGTTTAGGTGGGAATATGATGATGACAGTGTTTACCAATCTCAATCGCCAATAGCTGTTGCAGATTTGCCTCGTTGGAGTATTTTTACCTATAAGTATATCAAAAATGGTGTGTTCAATCCTCGTTTAATTGTTCGCCACAAACAATACAATTGTGCTGATACTTTTGAATACGTTATGAGTGGTAATCAGCTGCCAGAAAACATTGTATTGAAATTTGATATTCGTAGCCGCAGAACTAATAATAATGACACCATAGCAGATAGTGTTTGTTTGCAAAATAGAAATCTTGCCAGTGTTTGTTTATATAACATGTATCCCTTGCAAGGCGTAAATTCGCAAATTCAACTTTTATGGGATTTTGCTGATCCAAATGCCAATCCACCGGGTTCAGATAAGAAGTTAAATGAAGTCACACCTTGTTACCGCTACCAAGGATTTGGCCATTATTTCCCAACCTTATTAATAGCTTGCCCGGGGCAACCTATAAAACGACTAAATTTTTGGTCGAGGATAGATACCGCACAATTAAGTGATAGCCAGTATGTGCCACCGCCGATATTGAATCCGAACCTAAATACAATCAATGGTTATTTTTTCCAAGCTACGGATTCTATTTCAAAATACAGGTGGATTATGGGGTCTAATGGCTTACCAAGAGACAGTATAGTTAGTTATTGGAAATGGTTTACAGATAATACTGCACAGGCGCCAATTAAAAAGAGAGAATCGCAATTAAGAGGTTTTGGTGTTAATATTATGGGGCCTTTGGTTAGAATTGAAGACCCAATTACCCCTGTAAAAATTAAACCTTTTTTAGCTACACAATGTGGACCAGATTTACCTGTTGAATTTGTGAATACAAGCTTGGCTTATCAATCAAATAATTTATACATCAGGTGGGATTTTGCAGATAATTATGCACCTCAATGTACTTCTTATTCTATACCAAACCCAAGTGCCGCTAGGCAAGGTTTGGAGCCATATACCAATGCCAACGATATGTTTAATAGAACACTTGGTAGGTTTATAGCTGGTGGTAGGATTTACCCTGGTAGAGTAAATTGTAATTTTTCACATGATACTCTGCCTATTCACCAATTTGAAAAATGGAGTAATATTTACAGGTGGTTTTATTATGGACATGATTTTCCGCCATACGATTCAACTGTTTGGGCAAAAGATGCCTCAAAAATAACTGGATTGCCTGGAGCACCAACTCGTTTGGTTCATCCACTAGATACGGCTAAATGGGGTCAACCAATGTATTCTGCCGGAACCACGCCTTCTAGAATTGATACTTTAGGTAGAATTTGGCCAGCAGATATTAATCCTAACAGACCTATAACCTTAGCTGGTGCCATTCCAGATCCATTTGCAAATGCCAAAGGATATTGGCAATATACCATTCCTGCAGGTACAAGGATTACAAGAGCTGGGCTGCTAGTTCCAGCGATGAACGATAGATTGCCTGATGGTACCAATAGAAGATTTTATAAAGGTGATGATTTATTGCCTGGTGGAATCAAAACCTTATACGAATATTTCTTTGATAGGTCGGTTGCCGCATGTTATACTGTGAAATTGTTTGAAAAAGATAGCTTCAATAACCAGTCTGCTGATCCATATAAATCATTCTCTAGAATTAATATGAATGGTGGTAAAATTATCATTGTGCAAAGAACAGATACCACCCCAGGTTTCCCATTAACATTGGTAAGCGATACATTCAGCAGAACTACTACGCCTAAATCAATAGATAATTTAGTTGGGGAAGTTAAAGTAGCTAGTGGTGGTACAGGGTATGCTGCAGGTGATTATTTAGTTACTGGTGGTTCTGGAGTTGGTTTAAAAGTAAGAGTAGGTGTTGCCGCTGGTGCAGTAAATACAGTATTAATCCTTTCACCTGGAATTGGTTATTTATCTGGACAAACTGTAACCTTAGTTGGTGGTGCTAGTAATGCAACTTTATTAATTACTTCTGTTTATGAAGGATTAATTTATAACTACAAACCATACCCAATATTAACCGATGGCACTGGTTCATACATTTTAAAACGCGATGATGAATTCTTTGTTGATTTTATGGATTGCGGAACAGAAGCTACCATTCAATTACCATTGGTTGGTGTAGATGCTTATGGTTTGGGTAAAGATGGTAAAGAATGCCCAGATTTAAAAAGCGGTAATAGTGGAGGTGATCCAAGATTTGTTTTTGATAACAGCGCGGGAAATCCTGGTACTTACCCTGATTGCGTAAAGAGAACTTTTATTTTATTAAATTATGATTCTTTAGCAGATAGAATTGATGGTCAGCCTTGCCAATTAGATGGATTTGTGGATTGGTCTGGTACCTCTCCAATGACAGGTACAACAGTTACTCCAGGGGGTAATACATGGCCTGGTTTCTTTAATTTGGTTAATTTCCCTCCATTCCCAGGTGGTCCTTGGACAGATCCAAATGGTGCAGTTAACTGGACTCATTACAAACCAAATGGAGCTTGGCCTTATACAAATAGTCCAAAGGATAAAAGAGGTTATGTTACAGTTGGGTTAATATTAGGTACTGGCTGTTTAAATATCAGTACATGTGGCACACCTGCTAGTCAGCCAGCCTGTTTTACCGATACCGTTTGGTACCATAACTTTTTCCACTTTATTAGCTTAGATGCAAAATTCACTTATAGAAAAGTGGGTGGCTATTCAGCTTATGGAAATCCTAGTATGTTGCCAAGCCAAGATTATGGATGGGATACTACTCGAAACTTTATTCAAACAAACCCAGCTGGTACACCGCCATTGTTGTTTACGCCAAATGGTGGTTATCGTGAGCCTTGGAGCAGGTTGTTTGGTAAAGGTGATATTATTGAATTTGATGCAAATACCAAGCAACAAGATTTTATTTTGGCCGATGTTTGGGATTGGGCAGATGGTACTTTAACTGTTGACTCATTTTATACCAATGCGGAAGATACTTTTGTGAAATTAGACCCAATTAATTTCCCCAATGACAGTGCGTTTTTTGAAAAGAATACCTATCCGAGAAATCGAGTACGTTACCAGTTTTCTGCGGAAACAGCGCCATGGACAATTTTATCACAAACCATACCATATCCAGTTGGGGTAAGGGTATTTAAATCTGTGAGGTTTGATACCATTTGGCAATGTACAGATCCAACTCACCAGTATCCTCCACAGGCTATTAAACAGGTAAATACTTTAATAGATACCGCATTCTTTTTGCATCCTGTGCGTCACCAGTATTTTATGTCGTCGTACGAAATGCCAGCAGCTCCGGGTTCTACTTTGAAAAAGAACGAAATAACAGAGGTTCAACATAACGTTGTTACAGTTACAGAGTGCACAAACGCTGCTAGTCGCCAAATAGTTATTGGTGTAATGGATACCTTCTACATGAAGGAGGGCAATAACCTGTCGGATGGTGTTTTATGTATTGGACAAACAGTAAACTTTGTAGATTCAATCAGGTATTGGTATCCTAAATCGGGTGGGCAATATAATCCTTCAAGGCCGCTTTCACCGGGAGAGGAGCCTCTTTTGAGATTTTTGGATTTACATGGAGCAGGTATGATCAATTATCCAATTGATTCAATAAAAACCTTCCCTAATGTTACGAAATATTATTCTACCATAGCTAATAGTTGTGCCACCGGCTGGCAGTTTATTCAGCAAGGAACAGCACCTAATATTTACAATTTCTGTGTAAAAGTAGACACCAATTTCTATGAAAGAATCTATTGGGATTTCCAATCAGATGGTATTATTGATGCCACTGGAAAGAATCCATCTTATAAGTTTGACAAGCCAGGCAAGTTTAAAATTTCTATGATTACAAGAGATACAGTTGGTTATTTTGATACTTGTTTTATGTACCAGGATGTAGTGGAGCCAAAAGCAAAATTCTTAAGTAAGGGAATATTTGCTTGTAGCGATCCAACTATTTTCTTCGACTCATCTTATGTAATTGATAATTGCTTTGCTACGACAGGCTATCCTTGCGATCAAATTAAAGAGCGCAGGTGGTGGTTTGGAGACAATGGTTACGGTAAAGACAATTACTTCTCTACTTTATTAAATCCATATTATCCATATAGGAAAAATGGTTGGTACAATGTAATGATGGTGATAGAAACCAACCAAGGTTGTTTTGATACCACTAGGCAAGATGTGTATATTTCAGGACCAAGACCAAGGATTAAATTGTTAAGTGATACGTTAGGCTGCGTTCCTTATAAGGTGAGGGTAGTGAGTTTTCCAAACGATTCGGGAACACTAAGTGCTACAGCATCAACCTTAATTCGTTCTGGTAGGTCGGATGGTGTTTACAATGCCATTGTTACCAATAATCCAGATACCATTGACATCATATACGATACAGAAGGTATTTACTACATAACTGCAGCTGGCTATGATAAGAACCCACCAGTGTTGGCAACTTGCCCACCAATTATTATACCAGATACAATAAATGGTCTTGAAAAAGCAATTAAGATTTACGTGAAAAATCCTTATCATGTAGAAATGGAAACCGATAAGGATAAAGTTTGCGTAGGTGAAGTATTTAAAGTGAGCAATCTTTCTGACATGGATACCATTACCAAATTTAGAATGTATGCTTTCAATGAAAACTTTACCGCAATAGCAGATACTGCATTCAAAACAAATTTTGATCAAGATTCTGCCTTTAAGTATGTTTTCTACCAATCAGGTAAGTATAATTTGGTAATGCATTCAACTAGGTTTATTCCAAACACTCCTAAGTGTGAATCTAAAGATACGGTTCAGGTAACAGCTTTGAAAACCAAAGCAGATTTGGATGCAACGCTTATTGAATTGCCTAAATATGCTGTTTTAAACAAGAGTGATAGTGCCAATGCAAGCAGCTACTATTGGGCAATATATAGACCAGATGGTTCTGAGTATTTGCCTAAATTGTATGTTCCAAGTAACAATGATCCATATTTCCACTTAGGTGTAGTTGATTTTAAAAACGATACAGGTGATTTCTGGATTTGTATTTGGGCTTTAACTGAAGGAGTTGACAATTGTTACGATTCGGTATGTAAGAAAGTAAATAATAACTTTCAAACTGAAATTGATATCCCTAACGTTTTCACACCAAATGGCGACGGCTATAATGATGTTTTCAATATTAAAATTAAGGGTAATGAAGTTTATGATTTGAAAATTTGGAATCGTTGGGGTGGTAAAGTTTTCGAAAGCACAGATGCGAAAGTAATGTGGAATGGAAAAACCAACAATACCGGAGAAGATAACCCAGAAGGTACTTACTATTTTGTTTTCAAATACCAATTGAGAGGCAAAGAGGAGGTAACCGTAAGGGGAACCATAACGCTATTGCGAGAGTAATTTAGAAAAACCTTCCCAAGAAATTGGGAAGGTTTTTTTTTGCATATGCCTCAAGCTAAATAGTATAATTATTTGAGTGATTATTTTATCAAAGCAATTGGCATTATATTTGATTTGTTATGATATTGCATGATAAACTTGGCAAACAATTTTAATACAACATTAATTAGGTAAACTATGAAAGTATTTAAGGGTAGTTTAGGGGCATTTTTGATGGCAAGTATAATGCTATTTTCATGCAGTAGTAAGAAATATACCAGAGACACCATTCCAGAATTAAGGTTGGAATTTGGTTACATGAATCAAAAAACGGGTGGTACCAATACTTATATTTTGTCAGAGAATGGACAGTTATTTCAAAAAAGTACTATTACCAATAGGTATACAGAGTACAAAAAAGTAAAAGAAAAGGATGCAGAATTTATTTATGCTACGGTTGATCAAATGAAGCAAAGCAACAATACCATTTATACCATTGGCGAAGAAACGCATTTTGTAAGGCTGAGAAAAGGTGTTGAATTGCAGGAGTGGAAGTGGGATACACGTGATCCTAATTTGCCTGAGGATATTAAAAAATTAGATGAATTGTTGGTGAGAATTTTTGAAAAGAAAATTGATTAAGTAAACCTGCGCTTAATCAATCTTTCTATG
Organism: Bacteroidota bacterium; assembly: GCA_947485745.1. GTDB lineage: Bacteria > Bacteroidota > Bacteroidia > UKL13-3 > UKL13-3 > B1. Next base: position 8,400 of record CANKQY010000001.1, on the reverse strand, counting down.
TCGTGCACCAATTCATGGTTATTGTCCCAATTGTAATGGTGCTTTAACTCGTTGTAAATTCGGAAGGCATCATTTCTATCATTTGCATTGTTCATGCGGTCAATTGCTTTGGCGTATTCAACCACATTTTCTTTAAATAGCTCGTTTACAAATGAAATCTTCTTATTGAGGTTAATGGCAGATTTGATACTATCTATAGGTGCTTCAATGGTATTCTCGGCCATTGGGATAATCACTGGTGGATTTACCTGGGCAATTTTTTCGTTATAGGTAAGTTCTTTTTCCTTGAAAGTGGCATTGAGTGGCACTGTTTTTTGCTCCTCTCTATCTGGCATTACGGTATATTGAATTCTTTTGTTTTCAATAGCCTTTTCAATGTTTACAGGAGGAAGATCTCTGTTTTCGAATGATGCAATTTCCATTTCCTCTATTTCTATATCCTCAGCAACAAATGAATCTTCAGCAACTAGAATTTCTGCTGTTTCTTGAATTTCTACCTTACTAATAATTTCATCCAACGACTCCATTTTTTTATCGGCCAAGAAAATTACCTCTTGAAAATTTTGGGTTGCTACAACAGGTTCTATTAATTTTTCTATGAAGGTTTCTTTTGGCTCTTCTATTGGCAATATTGGTTCGGGTTCAATTTTTTTCTCTTCAATTTTGGTTTGAACCGAACTTGGAACCTCAATTTCTTGGGTAATTTGCTGAAAACTTTTTTGGATGTTTTTCTCTTCAATAAGCTCTGAATCTGTTTTTAATTTTAAAATAAGTTCGTATAAATCAAGACATTGCTTTTTCAATACATCCTTGTCTATACTATTAAATGGAAGCTTGCCATTTAGTAATTCTGAAATATTTTGATTGAGATGGTCTGTTTTCGACCTGATTTTGCTTACCAACTGAAGAGAATTCATAACTTGCATCTTTATTTCTACAAATTTTAACATAATTGAAATAAAATAATCAACAATTTAAGATATTAGTTGGCCATTTAGCATAGTAGAGCAAACACATGATTGAACAAATGTTTATAGAACCAAGGCATAATTTAAACCAACGTAAAGGATGGGTTGAAGTTATTTGTGGTTCCATGTTTTCGGGCAAAACGGAGGAGCTAATTAGGAGAATAAATAGGGCAAAAATAGCCAATCAAAAAGTTGAAATTTTTAAGCCTACCGTTGATGTTCGATATGATGAAACCAAAGTTGTATCGCACAATGATAATGCCATTTTATCAACCCCAGTTAGTAATTCTTTGAATATTTTGTTGATGAGCAATGATGCCACTGTAGTTGGCATTGATGAGGCTCAATTTTTTGATAGCGAATTGCTTTATGTATGTGAAAAATTGGCTGAACAAGGCATTAGGGTTATAGTTGCAGGTCTTGATATGGATTATTTAGGTAAGCCCTTTGGGGTAATGCCTCAATTAATGGCCATTGCAGAATATGTTACCAAGGTACATGCCATTTGCATGGTTTGTGGAGATTTAGCTACTCATTCTTTTCGAAAGACTAGTCATGAATCACTCATTATGCTTGGCGAAAAGGATAGCTATGAGGCAAGATGTAGGCATTGTTTCAACAAAGGTATGAAGGAGCAATAAGGTTAACCAATCAGCCATTTAAAAGGCTGTCTAAGCATTAAAAAATTTGATTGCAGGCTTTGTGCGTAAAAAAACAACTAAATAAAGCCATTCCATTTCCTTGTAAGCCATTCAAGGCTGAGCAACACTAGTATTAGAAAGAAAATCCATTTTTGATGCAACAAATTCTTTAGCTCATCTTGCTTGTAAACAACTGTTTTCATATTGCTATTTTCTAGCAATTCGGCAGCTAATTTTTGCCAATCATTTTTGGTATAAGCCTTGCCATTTGTTTCAGATGATATTGCTTCCAATAACTGATAATCTGCCTTGGTTTGCATGGCTTCTATTTGTAACGACCTGATATGAATTTGGCCTTTGGGTACATTTAAATTTGTTGCACTATTTACTTTTGCCTCATAGGAGTATTTTCCAGGAGCAATATTTCCAATATCTAAGTTATAAGCTTGCCCTGTTTTACTAAATTGAAAGTTAAATGTTTTTTGCGCCTCATTTTTTAAGGTTAGGCTAATTTCTTTGTTGTTTATTCTTTCATTGAGCTCATTAAAAAGTTCTGCTTCAAAAACCACCGATTCATTTTCGTCATAGAATTTTTTGCTAGGGTTGACCCTAAATTTGCTTCGGTCGTTTTTACCTGCTGTCCATTGAATAATTTTAGAAATAAAAGTTTGGGTATTGAATTGGTTTTGGTTCAAAACGAAATCTTGCAAACGCCAACGCCAGAAGCCCTCTCCGCATAGGAATGATTGGTTAAATCCTTTTGAATTGGTAAAAAATAAAAGCGGAGTATTTGTTTTTACTAAACCTATTTGTTGAAATAAAAGTATAGGTGCTTCGGCAGGTATTTGGTAATTGCCATAAGGCGAGGTAAGAGGAGCAAATTTCTGGATACTCATCTTTAGATTTTCGTCTATTTGAAAATAAGGAAAATTATCGTTCACCCACGCTTGTGATTCATTGCTATTTTGCGCTGGTCCGGTTATTTTTAAAGTGCCTGCATTGGCTAAAAAGGCTAAGCCAGTTTGCCTACCTATGATATGAAAAATAGGGACATTATTTTGTTGCAAACGTTGCAATAATTTAAAGCCTTCTCCTCTTGCACCTGGCACTTGATGCAGGATAAACATACTTGCCTCATTCATGCCTTCATCTTTGTAATCAGACAATGAATAGCTAGAGAGCTCATAGTTTGGATTGTCTTCTAGGCTTTTTACAATGGCGCCAATATCTGGGTGAGCGTTTAAATAAAGTAATACTATCTTTTGTTTGGTTCGAACCACATTTACTTGAATTTGTATTTTATTATTCAATAGATTCGACTCTTTGTTTAAGGGTGCAATACTTATTTGGTAGGTATGCAAGCCTTCTTTGGCGTTGATCAACCTTATTTTTTGTGTGCTGTAAAAGCTATTGCCACGCGCTATTATATTTGAGCTAAACAATAATTCATTGCCCTCACTCAAACTGATGTTGATGTTTTCGCCATTACAGAAAAAAGCTTTTACATCTGCCATTACTTCAAAGTCGTTGCCAGCATAAACTGTATTGCTATGCTTTACCTTACCAATGAGGGCATCTTTTTTTTGCGTGGTATCGCCAATGGCAATGGTGTATATGGGAGCCGAACCTTTTTGCAAAGCATAAGTAGGATTACTTCCTTGGTTATAAATACCATCACTTATGAGTATAGTTGCCGTATGGTTTAAGTTATACTGGTCGTTTTCTATCTGAACCAACGCATCAGATATATTACTTAATTTTTCTTTGAAGCTATAGGTATTTTCTTTCTTCGTTTTTTCACCTAAAGTATAAGTAACAACATCAAATCTATTTGAGACAGCCTCTTTAAATGATGCTAAGTCATTGCTAAATAAATTGTTTAAGTAGCTAGAATCTTTGCTTTGCTTCATAGATTCACTGTTATCAATGGCCAATACTAAAATAGGTTTTTCTTTTCTTTCTGTTACCCATTTTATCATGGGTTCAAGCAGTAAAAAACAAATCAAGAAAACAACTAAGAAGCGAGTAACCATGATGGTATATTCCATCCATTTATTGCTAAACTTAAGGGGATTATTCCTATACAGTGCATAGCTTACCCCAAGGGCCAATGCAAAACTGGCCAGTAACCATAAAACCGGATAAGCAGAATTAAAAAACATGAATTGAATACTTACATAACCATACCACCACAAACGTTGATGGTTTGGCCGCTAATATATGCAGAAGCATCGGAAGCTAAGAACAATACGCAATTGGCAACATCTTCTGGTTTTCCACCACGTTTCAAAGGAATTCCTTTCACCCATTCTGCGCGTACTTCTTCACTCAATGTTTCGGTCATTTCGGTTTCTATAAAACCAGGTGCTATGGCATTACACCTAATGTTTCTTGAACCTAATTCTTTGGCTACAGATTTAGTTAAGCCTATCATACCTGCTTTGGAAGCGGCATAGTTGGCCTGGCCAGCATTGCCAGTAATACCAACAATAGATGTAATATTGATAATAGAGCCAGCTTTGGCTTTCATCATTGGTTTTATGGCCGCTTTTGTCATGGCAAATGCCGATTTTAAATTGGTATCTAACACATCGTCCCACTGTTGTTCGCTCATGCGCATGAGTAAATTATCTCTGGTAATACCGGCATTATTTACCAATACATCAAGGCTACCAAATTCTTTCATAATCTCTTCTACTAACTTTTCGGCTTCAGAAAAATCTGCGGCATTGCTTTGGTATCCTTTGGCTTTAACGCCCGATGCCACTAATTCTTTTTCAAATGCTTGTGCTTTTTCAACAGAACTCACAAAAGTAAAGGCAATATTGGCACCAGCTGCCGCTAAAGTTTGGGCAATGCCTTTGCCAATTCCGCGCGAAGCGCCAGTGACCAAAACTGTTTTTCCAGATAGATTCATACGTTTAAATTTTATGTTTTGCGAATATAAGAAAATAATAGATTTTGAAGTGGGCCAGTTCAAATACAATTTTGAATATTCAATGACCCAATCATTTGCTGGCCATTATTTTGACATTTGCACCTAATCTGCAAATTGGTGTTCGTACAATTTTTTGTAGTAACCGCTATTTTGAAGTAGGTTGTTGTGGGTGCCACGCTCTACAATTTCGCCTTTTTCTAATACCAATATTTCATCGGCATTGGCTATGGTACTTAGTCTGTGCGCAATTACAATGCTGCTTCTGCCTTCGCGCATTTTAATGATTGCTTCTTGAATAATCTCCTCCGTTTCATGGTCAATGGAGGATGTGGCTTCATCTAAAACAAGTATAGCAGGATCTACTACCATTGCCCTTACAAATGAAATCAATTGCCTTTGACCCACCGATAGATTTGCTCCTCTCTCTGTTACTTTTTGGTGGTAGCCATTTGGCATATTGCTAATGAAATGATGGGCTCCTAATAGCTTTGCTGTAGCAATTATTTTTTCTTCAGATATGCTTTTGTCGTATAGCTGAACGTTTTCTATAATGGTTCCAGTAAACAGAAAAACATCTTGCATGACCACACTTATTTTTTTTCGTAAACTTGCTAAGGTATAATCATTAATTGAATGTCCATCCATTAAAATAGAACCCGATTCAATTTCATAGAACCTGCTCAATAGGTTAATAATACTAGATTTGCCAGCTCCTGTTGCGCCAACCAAGGCAATCGTTTTTCCTTTTTCTACTTGGAAGTTGATGTTTTTTAATACTGCTTGCCCAGGTATATATGAAAAATAAACATCTTTAAATTGAATATTGCCATTGGTATGGGTTAATGCTATTGTTCCTTCAATTTCTTTATCTCTTTCATCTTCCATCAACAAAAAAATTCTTTCAGAGGCTATCATGCCCATTTGTAAATTATTAAATCTATCGGCAAGCGTTCTTATGGGTCTAAAAAATAAGTTGATATAAAGAATAAAGGCAATTAAAGTGCCAATGGTAATATCTTGGGTTAGCACACCTTTGGCTCCATACCAGACTAATAAGCCTATGGAAATAGCAGATAATACCTCAACCACTGGGAAGAAAACTGAGTAATAAAATACGCTTTTGATATTTGCATCTCGGTGACGTTTGTTTATTTCTTTAAACGACTCATATTCCCTTTCCTCTCGGTTAAATAGTTGCACTATTTGCATGCCACTTAAATGCTCCTGAACAAAAGTATTAAGCTTAGCTACTTCGTTTCTCACCTCCTCAAAACTTTCTTTGATCTTCTCTTTGAATAGGTATCCACTGTAAAATAAAAATGGTAGAACCGACAAACAAACGAGTGATAGTTTAACATTGGTTCCAAACATTAAAACAAGCAAAAATACAATTTGAAGAATATCTCCTGCAATGTTAATCATGCCTTCGCTAAACACCTCGCTGATGGTTTCAATATCGTTCACACTCCTTGTCACTAAAGTGCCCACAGGGGTTTGGTCAAAAAACTTTAGCTTCAATGAAAGTAAATGTTTGTACACTTTATTTCGCAGGTCGTAGATGATTTGTTGACCCAAAAAATTTGCTAAAATGGTGCTCCACCATTGCATAACAGATTGAATGATGAGCAATAGAAAAATTAATAAAGAAAAATTTAGCAATCCATGCGGGTCTTTAACAGCCACATAAGTATCTAACGTATGCTGAATTAAATAGGGTCGGATTGGTCCTAATATGGCAATTGAAAGTGTTAAAAAAACTGCGGTATAAAATTTTCGTTGATAAGGCAAAGCCAAGGAGAAAATTTTAACAAGAAGTTTCCAATCAAGAATTTTAGAAGTATTTTCTTTCGGCTTCATGGTAAAAATTTGCTCCTTAAAACTTGGCCATTAATTTAATATTCACCCTTCTGTTTGTTAAATAATTTGGCACAGCATACCTGTTGGCGCTCACATCTTCAATCCATATATAACTGATGGTATTGTTAACGCCTAGTAAGTTAAATACTTCCAAGCCAAGCCAAGCCGACTTAATATTTCGTTTCCACCAATTGTCTCTTTCCTTTGTGTTATCGGCTATCAGTACACGGTTAAAGCCTAAATCTACCCTCCGGTAACTTGGCATTCTGTAAATATCATTGTATCTATTGCGATCTGGCACACCAAAAGGCATTCCACTTCCATAAACTAGGTTTAGGTTCATCCTAAATTTTGGGTTGCTCCTTAAATAATCTTGAAAGAAAATAGCAAAAGTAAACCTTTGGTCGGTTGGTCTAGGAATATAGCTAGGAGTTATTGGCTTGCCTTGCCCATCTATGGCATCGGTAATTTTTTCTTGTGTTTTCATGAAACTCAAACTGGCCCAGCTTTCTGCTCCTTTTACAAACTCACCATTTACCCTAAAATCAATTCCTGTTGCATAGCCACTGCTATTGTTATTGGCAAAATAACGTATGCGTACATTGTCAATTTCATAGGGAATAAGGTTATCTAATTTTTTGTAATAAGCTTCGGTCACAAACTTAAATGGCCTGTTCCAAGCTATAAAATTTAAATCGCCGCCAAGCACATAATGTATGGCTCTTTGGGCTTTGATATTAGGATTTAATACGCCATTAAAATCTCTTAGCTCGCGGTAGAACGGAGGTTGATAATACCATCCGTATGCCGCTCTCACCATCCAATCTTTTCTAATTTTGCCGTCAATGGTTTTGTCTTTTACCAATCGGTTGTGCTTGCGGTTTGGTTCAAACCCAAATTGCACCCTTGGACTAACAACAGTTTCTTTGTTATAACTCCAATAATTTGCCCTTAGGCCATAAGTAAGCACTGCGTTATTTGTTTTGTTAATGGTTTGTGAATTTTGAACGTAACCATTAATCCTAAATGATTGGAGGTTTAGCCTTGTATCTAGGTAATTGCTTAAAACAAAATTACCATTGGTATCGAGGGTAGGTCTTGAAAATCCTGATGAATCATCGTAGTACCATTCATGCAATTTGTCTTGTATTTTTTCTGATTGCACAAAAGCGCCCCATTGAATATTGTTTTTACCTAAACTGTGGTAACCTCTATGACCAATATTGCTCACATTGGCTATGATGGAGTTTCTTGCATTATTAATAAAGTAACCAACTCCTCTTAAATTTTTGGCTTGGGCAAAATTTTCTGAACCTAAATCTGTTTCAATATCGCTCAACCTGTAAGCACCTTCAATGGTAAAAATTTCATTTTCATTGGAATAAAAAGTAGAAGCAATTAATTTTAATTGGGTTAGTGGCGAAGGCTTGTAGTTTAAGGTAACAGCGCCAGTAGCAGTTTGGTATTCCATTAAATCTGCCCCATCAAAATAGATATTTAAACGGTAGGCTCTATTAACAGTGCCAAAAGTAGTTTCTCTATTTTGAGGAACGAAAAAATATTTATTTTGTGCATAGCTGCCCAAGAAACTTAGGGTAAGGTTTTCTTTTAAATGGTAATTGAGTAGAGTTTGCACATCATAAAATGTTGGTTGGTAATCGCCTTGTACATCAAGGGTTCCCAAAACATATTTATTACTCCAATACCTTGATCCAATTAAATAAGTAAACCTCAAGTTGTCACTTGCCCCTTCCACATGCGATTGCACGCCCATTAAACTTGCATTTACAGATGCAGCAAATTTCTTTGGATCCTTGTATTTGATGTCGAGCACACTGCTCATTTTATCCCCATACCTGGCTTCAAATCCGCCAGCAGAAAATTTTACGTTTTGAACCAATTCTGTATGGATAAAACTAAGACCTTCTTGCTGCCCGCTTCTAGGTAAAAACGGACGATATATTTCAATGTCGTTTACATAAATTAGATTTTCATC